>JALRCK010000379.1 GCA_023262305.1 Deltaproteobacteria bacterium | reverse complement strand
ACTTCTAGAATGATCGCCTGAACTTCTTTGGGCAACTTGGCAAAACGAGCCTTGTTCATCGTCAGGCCGTGCCAGGTGATGGCTCCAAAACCTGTCTCGGTGTAATGCTTGGCAACCTCCCCCAGCTTGAAGTTCACCCACTTTTCCCGAATCGTACAAACGTCCAATTTCTGTGGGTAATCGACCGCAGCACGATAGCGATTGAGATCTGGGAACGGGGAGCCGGATACACCTTGGCGTCAGGGAGTAGTAGCTCCGCGGCCGCTGCGGTCGCGCGCAAGCTCGGGTTGGTTGACTCTTCCGTAACGGTTCGGATGCCGGGTGGCAACCTACGCATAGACATATCGCCCGATTTCGCCATCCGCATGGAGGGTCCAGTGACCCGCGTTGGAGTAATAGAATTAGATCCGGAAGCTCTCGAGGGCGCGTAATTTAAAAGAAGTTGTATGAGATCCCAACAATAAAGGATCTCCCCGACAGAATCCCGAACCCGGGTTCAGCCCCATCGTACTGGTTGTAGTTGAAGTCTCGATCAAGGATGTTATCGACCCGAGCGAAGAAACGACCGTGCTGCTCCGAGAATCTGTACTGTGCTCCAAGGTCAAAGAGCCAAAATCCGCAGGGATCATCTGTTTGGTTGAGTTGTTGATCTCTATATGTTGCCTGTGTCAGGAA
Source organism: Deltaproteobacteria bacterium (assembly GCA_023262305.1). Lineage (GTDB taxonomy): Bacteria > Bdellovibrionota_C > UBA2361 > UBA2361 > OMII01 > OMII01. The sequence continues at coordinate 2,493 of JALRCK010000379.1, read as the reverse complement.
CGAGAGGTGTTTGCCCATAAAGTATCGATAGCCGAATCGGTATCGTTGTGTTGAAACGGCAGCGTCGTAGGATGGATCATTTCGGAGTTCGTCATCGGTATCCGCGTATCGCTGATAGAGCACATCCGTTGTGACGGTGGAGCTTGACGAGAGGATAGTGTACACATAGCCGCGCAGGATATCGGCGTCTGCATGGGTGTCCCTAAGTCCGTTGTTCACCGTTCCGATCTGAGTGGTGGTTTGCCCGTTATACTGCAGCAAGTCTTCGGTCTCTCCAAACGAATAGAGGAGGTTTCTGCGGGTATACTGCGCACCCGCGTAGATGAGGTTCGCCTCCTTCATGTCCAAGCCAAAGCCGAGATTACGGCTCTCCGTTCCGCTCAGATCGCTAAATCGTTGGTTAATGCCTCCGACAAGGGTTGGTTCAAGGCTGCTGAGATCTTCGAGGACGGTTCTGTTGGTGGTTTCAAAATAGGCAAAGCGTCCAGTGACCCACGAGTTCGGAGTGAGAACCAGTCCCACCTTGGGATCGAATGTGTTCAGTGAGTCAGTGCCATCAACGAAAGGTGGTATCTCGGAGAGGTCTCGTTCCAGGTGGGTTGCAGCACCGCCAAGGGTGAGAGTGGCTCGTCGGGGCACCTTTAAGGAGAGGTACTCATAGATCGACCCCGATGTGAGGTTCCCCGCGCTGCTGCTCGTGAGGCTTGAGGGGGGAGGGAAATCAGTCATATCAAGCACAGGGGCATCCTCGCGTCGACTGGTGTCCACATACATTCCGTCAACGCCGGTGACAGAGTCGATATAGTGAGATGCATAGATAAGCTGATTTGAGAGTCCTCCGCGTGTTACCCGTTGGTGAGTGTAGTCGTTCAGTAACGCTACTGCCGAGCTTTCCTCTCCGGCATCGGGGAGCTCTACTCCGACGGTCCTCTCGTACTGCTCGCTTGAATGATCACTTGAGCGCTCGTACTCACCCTGAGCGAGAAACTTTAGATTTGTTGAGAAGCGATGGTTGTAGCCGAGCCGCGCGTTGCCGAGATGAAAGTTGTCAGAGTAGTCGCCCTGCTCATCGCCGTTGAGTTCCAGCGCCTTGAATTCACCGTCGAGAATGAGTCGGTCGTTGGGCGAAGTCTCATACTGCACTGCGCCGCGAAGAGTGTTCTCACCGAAGAACGCGCCATTGTGTGAGCCTTGTGCATACGAGGGCTTGTACGAGAGAAGGTAACCGTAGTGGTCTCCCTTCCCCGTTGCGAGAAGTGAGCCCTGGGCTTGATCCCCGTTTGAGTTCCATGAGCCACCCGTTTCCATGCGGGTCTCTTTCTTGTCAAAGAGGGCGTTGTAGTCGCTCAGGCTGGGTATCTCACCGAGGGCATTGAAGAGATTAAAGCTTAGCGGAGCGAGGATGTCAGCGATGCGCTGCTCTGAAAAGTAGGCGGGTCGAGTTGAGAGAGAATCGTACGAATCTGAGAGGAGGCGATGAGCAGAGTAGTTAGAGTAGTCGTCCGTGACAGATTTGATAGCTTCTATTCGAGCCGCTTCAGCGAATCCAAGCTCATTGAAGGTTCGAGCCAAACCGGCACTTCGCACTCCGACGTCTCGGTCGAGCATTAAGCTCGATCGGTACACCGCGCGCCCCTCATTTCGGACGATAGAGTCCTCGACATCTTTGAGCCCTCCGATCGGATCGTTTTGGGCTACCTTAGCGTACGAACGATAGAGGTACGGTGTTGGGTCGTTCGGGTCGACCGCTGTTGCCGCATTGAATTCTGCCATCGCCTTAGACGACTGCTCATCCTCAAAGAGGAGTTTTCCGAGGTAAGATCGATACACTGCAACTGAAGGATCGAGTTGCACTGCTTGCGAGAGCTTCTCCTTCGCGGTGATGTAGTCTCTGGAGTTAGCCTGAATCAGCGCCTCTCCGAGGTAGGGGAGGGGTTGCGAGGGATCCTGCTGGATGGCTTGGCTAAACAGTGTCGCGGCGTCGTCGTACTCCTTGTTCGCGAGGGCAGCAAAACCGGCAAGCGTTGACGAGAGCGCGCTTGCCCCGAATCGCTTGAGGCGGGTGTCGAGTACCTGGGTAGCTTCCTCGTATTTGTCTGCTGAGAGGAGGAGCTCTGCGTCTCGATCAAAGAGCTCTGGAACTTCTGGATGCTCCGCGTGTGCCTGAGAGGCGATAGCAAGGGCATCGTCAAAATCTCCCTGTGCTTGCGCGATATACGAGCGCAGCAAAGCTGTGTTGGCTAGTTCAGGCCGCAACGATGCCGACGATTGCAGGTGCTCACGCGCAGCTGGAAGGTTTTGATTAAGGAGGTCAGAGAATCCGATAAGAACGTGGCGAAGGGCATCATCGCGGGCTCCGAGATGAGGAGGAAGTGTTGCTAGTGCCCGCCGAGCTGCAGGATCATCTCCGATCCTCCATAGGGCGATCGCTTGAAGGATCTTTGCTCGAGGCGTCTCGCGTACTCTTGGAGAGAGTTTGTTAATCTCGGTATG
>JALRCK010000378.1 GCA_023262305.1 Deltaproteobacteria bacterium | reverse complement strand
ATGGCGATTTATTGGGCTGAAGTGGTTCTCGACAGCCGGTCGTCGCTCTCGTGCCTGCCGTGTACGAATGTCAATATCTGACGCGAATTGCCGAAAACCTCCGACATGTTCTCTATGAAGAAAGCTATACTGGGTGGAGTTATTATTGGGGGAATACTCGGGGGGCTCTTAGTTGTTAGCCTGAAGCGCGCGGAGATCGAGGCAAGTCTCGAGGCGTTTCGAGCGCGGTACGACGAGGGGGATCTCGATGGTGTGATCGCTCAAGCGCGGGGCGCGCTGGAGCGAAACACCGAGGATGTCAACGCGCTTCTGGCAGCAGCTACAGCGTATGCCATGAAGGGAAGTGTCGGGTTCTCAGAGCGCTCGAATGGCCAAAAGGCAATTGAGTATGCTGATAGGGCGCTTAAGCTTGCCCCTGAAAACGCCGAAGCGTTGCGGATAAAAGCGTATGCTCTGGAGATTCAGGAGCGATACGATGAGGCACACCAGTATTACGATCGCGCTATTGCGAGCAATCCTAACCATTACCAAGCGCTCAGTAATAAGGGGCATGCCCACGATCTTCAGGGAGATCTCGTCGAGGCCGAGAAGTGGTATCAGCGATCGCTCGCCGTCAATCCAAAAGGAGAGCACGCTCTCCTCAACATTTCGAGGCTCTACCTGCGACAACGAAAGTACACAGAGGCAAAAGAGAGCCTCTTGGCGCTTATTGCCTCGTCGACCAATCTGAGATTTCAAGCCGAGGGATACCAAAATCTTGCAGAGGTATATCGCGGTGAGATGAACTACTCTGAGGCAAAGAAAGCGATCGAACGATCTCTTGAACTTGATCCAGCGGTGCCCCAGGCGTGGGTTACGCGCGGTCGGATTCGAATGGTTTCATTTTTGGATGATGAAGAGGGGGAGAAGACGTTGGTGTCGGATGTCACCGACTATGCCAACAAGGCGCTGGAGATCCATCCGCAGCAAGCTTCTGCGTACGCACTGCTCTTTGATCTGACCTCTGCTACAGGTGATGTTGCTCAACGGGATACATACAGGGCGAAGGCATTAGACGCTATCGATAAGGACATCTCGCTCGGACAGCGGGAGCGGGAAGCCCTGAGGAACTACCTTGGGGCTGAGATTACCGCTACGGAGGATCCTCTTGGGCAAACCTCGAGTGCGGTAGTCTTGCCTCAGTGACGGTCTATGCGTGGAGGGAGCTGATACCGTCGCCGATACTATCAAGGGTGCTTTCACCACTCACCTCATGCGGATGTGATGAGCCCAAGGTTGCGAGCACGATCCACAGGAAGGATACGCACGCGTAAGCGGCTCGGATATCCTCCGGCAAGCGCCAGGTGAGCATGCTGGTGAAAGACATCCAGATCTCAACGAGTGGAAACTCGTCAAAGGTGTACAATCGATACAGGCACGTCGCGAGGGTAAGGGCAACCACGCTCGGTGAGAAGGTAACCTTTACGCAGAAGACAAGCGCCAGGAGGAGCACACTGATGAAGATCTCCCACATCCACTCAGACTGTGTGAGCAGTGAAATAGCCAGCGTCGACATCGTGATCAGGATAGCAATTTGATAGCCAGCTCGAATAGATCCGGATGGGCGATTCTCTTGGAGCTCTCTCCAATAGCGGTGCTGTCGCTTCAGGCAGCACAGGATGAGTAATCCACAAACTCCCGCGATTGCATGTTTCAAAATATCTTCCATAAGGGGGACGCTCCAACGAGTGCGTTATCTTTTGTCCTTTATTGTCTTCATGATGCGAGATGGTACGGCCTTAACGAATAACCCGGTCGTTAGGATTGTATTGGTCGGTGATGAGGGATCCTGAACAATTCCTCAATCAAGAGTGGAACTAATGAGTTGGAATGCCCGTTGCGTTTGAGGCGTCTGAATTCATGGCTGAAATGCGGAGGGTGGTATTAGTTCGATCCTGTTTTATTCGCCAGCGAGCCCCTCTGATGTGCTGAGCTAAGACCTCGAAATAGCTCAAGGGCGTCCTGATGAGTAGCGTATCCTGTCATGGTATCGTACGAGTCGTTTCTTATTCCCGCGGAGAGTTGTGCACAGTTTTCAACGAAGATCCCCCCAGGTTGATTTTGCCAAGGTAGTGGTCAACACCGCGTCTGATCTCCGTGTGTCCCCTGAGGCTCTTTTCTTGACTGGTGCGGCGTTTCGTTCACCACAAGTAAGTCGTGAAGCAAGGGAGGTGCGGAACACCCTAAAAGCACTGCAGCAGGATGGGGTAGAGAGGTCTGTGCTCAAACTCGCATTCTTCTGGCATGAGGAGGTAGCCGATCTCTTTCCGCATCTTGTGGAGGAGACCTTTGCTCAAGCCGGAGTCTACGTTCCGAACTTTGTGCGCGATATGACCGAGCGGGCGCAAAATGTGGCGGTAGCGCTCGGGTCTCCCTTTGCGGCGGTTGATCTTCTCTGTTCGCGCTTCACGAGAAACATGGCTCCGATCCACGTTGACTACGGTGAATACGTTGTGGCGAGGGGGCCTGAGCTTAAAGCGGAGCATGTGCGCGCCCTCTCATTTGTGATGCCCTATGTTGGTAAGGGTACCGAGTATCTCGTTCATTCACGGGACCTCGTTGAAGGTCCTCTGATGGAGGGGATTCAGCGCCACAATAACACGGTGCTCGGGATTAACGAGGAGTTTGAGGGCTGCCCTGAAGCGGCAAGAGCAGGCTGGGTCTCTACGCCGAGTGACTCGTTTGCCTTTCACCGAAATGGATTGTGTCTCCATCGCGCTCCGAGTAGCTCGGACTTTCGACTCCTCTTGGCGATAGATGCATGTCTTCCTCCCGAAAAAGTTGCGCGCCCCCTCGACACGTTGCGAGAAACGTTGATGCGCAATATCAGCCGCATCCGCGGTCATCGTTCGTTGTTACGCTAGAAGCTCTCCGCTTCGCGTCGCATGATATCTTCAAGCGTGCCGCGGCGTTCTATTACCTTAGCAGTTCCGTTCGTTTGAAGGAGCACAGATGCCGGGAGGTTCATAGAGTTGTACTCGCTCTTCATGGCATGGCTGTACGCTCCGACATGCCCCATCACCATAAGATCTCCGAGCCGTATCTCCGGAAAGAGTCTTGGCAACAACTCACCGTTCTCTGAACGGGTGAATATATCGCCAGATTCGCAGAGGTAGCCCCCAATTACATAATGCCTCGA
>JALRCK010000377.1 GCA_023262305.1 Deltaproteobacteria bacterium | reverse complement strand
CGGCAACAGTAAATGCAGTGACTATTCCCAGAGCATAGAGGTGGTGCCTAAATGTTGTTGTCTCTCCGTACACGAGGCCAACCTTGTCGGCAAATACTGCGGTGAGGATCATCCCCACGATGCCTCCAACGCCGTGGCACGGGAACACATCGAGGGTGTCGTCGAGCTCGCTCTTGGTTCGCATGTGAACAGCGAGGTTGCTGATCATGCTTGCGCATGTGCCGATAAAGATACTGGCACCAAGAGACACAAAGCCCGCAGCTGGAGTTATTGCGACAAGCCCAACGACTGCTCCGATGCATGCACCGAGAGCAGATGGCTTTCTGCCGCGGGCGCAGTCAAAGAATATCCACGCCAGCATTGCGGCCGCGGAGGCCGTATTTGTGGTGAGAAACGCCCGCGCAGCGAGACCGTTTGCCGCAAGGGCAGAGCCGGCGTTGAATCCGAACCAGCCGAACCACAACATCCCGGTGCCTAGGAGGACGTAAGGGATATGAGCAGGAACCTGTGTTGCTTGCTGTTTATGGGCGTTTCGTCGTCCGAGGAATATGGCTCCGGTGAGGGCTGCAAGTCCTCCCGCCATGTGCACAACGGTCCCTCCGGCGAAGTCGAGTACGCCCCACTGTCGCAAGAATCCTTCGGGGTGCCACGTCCAGTGAGCAAGCGGGCAGTAAATCACCAGAGAGAAGAGGCACACGAAGAGCATGTAGCTTGAGAACCGTACACGCTCAGCGAAGGCGCCCGTTATGAGCGCTGGTGTAATGATGGCGAATTTAAGTTGAAAGAGCGCGAAGAGAGCGAGGGGGATAGTAGGTGAGAGCGTGGGATGGGGAGCCTCTCCGACGTTGCGAAACATGAAGAACGTTCGCGGGTCTCCTATTACACCACCGATTGAGTCGCCAAAAGCGAGGCTAAAGCCCACAGTGACCCAGAGTATTGAAACGATCCCCATAGCGATGAAGCTCTGCATCATCGTGGAGATCACGTTACGTTTGTCGACCATCCCCCCGTAGAAGAATGAGAGCCCAGGTGTCATCAGAAGAACGAGCGCTGTGGCGGTGAGCATCCAAGCGGTGTCGCCAGTGTTGATCTCTCCAGTTTGGGTCAGCTGTTCAGTTGGGGTCAGTGCCCCCAGGAGGCTTAAGACTAAGAGTGCTACGAGGGGGAGGGACCAGAGGGCCGGATTTGCCGGAACTGTTCGTGCTGATGCCATGTTTCTCCAAAAAAGAGCAAAAGCGTAACTAGCCGAGGCTGCGTAGTGGCGTGCGCCCGCTTCATTTGCGATTACCGTTAAATTGGCGAATGCAACACTAATTATCGTCTAGATTAGGTTAAATATCTAGTGATTTATGATAGCCAACGAGGTTTTTATGTTATCTATCCCACCCGCGCAGTTTGGGATAGGTTGCGTAACTGCTTGAAAATAGGTGCTAGTTGGAGGAGGCGCGGAGGTGCTCCCTGAGGGCACGGGCAACCTTAAATTTGTACGAATGCTCCACATCGCTGTTTACCAAGATGGCGAACCGAACATTCTGCGAAGGAGCAAGCTCAAAGTAACCCGCCAGGGTGTTCACGCCACGAAGGCTGCCGGTCTTTGCAGCGAAGCCGTCCTCCACGTTCAGGAGATCTTGGTAGGGCTCAAAGTGTTTTAAGAGTTGAGTCATCTGCGCTGGGCTCACCTGATTTCTGCGCGAGAGTCCTGAGCCCTCCTCGATGTGAAAGTTTTGCCATCCCACTCGTTGCGTCAAGCACTCCGTCATGGCGCGCTGTCCTTTCTCTACAGTTGCCGGAGCGCCGAATTTTTTAATTCCGAGGGTTAAAAAGATCTGATTGGCTGTAAAGTTGGTCGAGTATTTGAGAAGTCCTTGCGCCATCTCACTCAAGTCTTTTGAGGATTGATGGTCGTAGATCTTTTTTGCGCTCGGTGGAATCGACCCTACGCTGACACGCAGCTGACCCGAAGCTCCGGCACGACGCAAAAATTCTGCAAGCAGCTCTCCTCCATACTGAGTGCCTACCTCCCACGAGTGACCGAGATTTATCCTCTCTGAGGATCCACGCCGTAATTTCAGACCTGCTTGGCGCGATAGGGGAGTAATCGGAGTTTGCGGCTCCGCGCTCACGATCGAGCCATCTTTTCGGCGCATAAGCGCGGCGCTACTAAAATTGCCCACAAAAGCTGCCACCTTTGAGTCGTAAGGATTGAGGCTCGTAGAGCTTCCGTCGATTTCAATGTCTGGACTGAAGAGCGATGGGTCGATCGAGATCCTATCGATATGAGGCATCAGAGTGACAAGCTTCAGCGCGATCTGGTTGAGCTCCTCTGATACGAGGGAGGGATCCCCGGAGCCGCGAATGTAAAGCGTGTTGCTGTCTCCGCGATAGAAGTTTGTAACGAATCGATAGTCTCTGCCGAGATTTTCAAGGGCACAGAAAGTTGTTGCAACCTTAAGGATCGACGCTGGAACAAAAGACTCAGTGTCTCGGTATCGCACGATGGGGCTGCCATCCTCACGCTCAACGCGCACACCACCATTTTTGAGAAGTCGCTTCAGGTCGAGCGCCTGTGCGTGAGTTTTGTCTCTGACGGCTAGGAAGATGATGCTGGATAGGACAAGCGCCAAGGTGTTTCTCATCTCTCGATCTGACCACAAAGTGCGGTGAGGAGAAAGGGGAGGGCGCGCCGGGGCGTGGTCCGGCAGGGCGTCTGCTTAGGCAAGTTGCCGCGGAGTGGTAGACCCCTCCCTGGCGGAGTGCTTTGCAGGGGGGTAATTATCCAGTCGAGGGGTGGAAAATGTTAAAGTTCCTGGTACGCTACCCGGGGAGCTGCGACCAAAACGGGAGCGGTTTATTTTCGAGAGAGGTGGCATCATGAAGGGTATTATCTTAGCTGGAGGATCAGGGACTCGTCTTCATCCGGTGACGCTCGCGGTGAGCAAGCAGCTCCTTCCGATTTATGACAAGCCGATGGTGTACTATCCCCTCTCAACCCTTCTTTTGGCGGGGATCCGGGAGATCTTAGTTATCTCTACCCCGCACGATCTTCCGGGCTTTCAGCGATTGCTCGGTGATGGATCGCAATGGGGAGTCTCGTTCTCCTACGCCGAGCAGCCTAGTCCGGATGGCCTCGCACAAGCCTTCATCATTGGGCGCGACTTCATCGGAAATGATTCAGTAGCTTTGGC
>JALRCK010000376.1 GCA_023262305.1 Deltaproteobacteria bacterium | reverse complement strand
AAGCTGGACTCGCCGCCGTTGAGATTATGAGGTGGCGTCGAGAGAATCCTAAGCGGTAGCTCACCGGCTACAAAGTTTTCCTACTGCAGCACTGTATCCTCTAGTAGCCATTTTTCTTCCATTAATTCAGTGATGTAGAGCACCTGTTTTGTGCTCATGCGTCGGCGTGCTTATGCCGATGTTTCCCTCATGCGCTTTTCTACCACACTGTTTTACGCTCTGCAGGGGTCCCCACGCCTTAGGTGTGCGGTGGTATGTGCGGTGGCGTGTGTGGTGTTCGGCGTTTCTATCATCCCAACAGCAGCGTGGTCACAGAGCAGGGTAACCGTGCTCCGTGGTAAGGAGCTGGTCGTTTCATACGAAGCCTCTCGTGAATCTGCCCCCACGGGAGAGTTTGTTATTCAGCATCTCCGCTTGCCGTCAGGTCTGACCGTAAGAGATGTGTATCCCAGTAAAAACATTGCGATCGTGTCACCGCTCCAATCAAACGGTTTCGACCCAGCGCCCGTTGAGGTTGACCAGAGCGATGTTGCCCAGGTGTGTGAGACGATCCTTCGTGAGAATCGGGGCGTGCCACTGCAGTGCGGACCGAACGTGCTTCGATACCTCTCACGAACCACGAATGATCCCGACCTGTCGAATCTGTACGGTCTCACCACTATGAGCGCCTTTAGCGCGTGGGATATCACCGTTGGTGCATCCTCGGTCATGGTCGCTATCGTGGACACGGGAGTTTTTTATAACCACTCTGACTTGGTCGAGAATCTGGCCGTGAATACCTCGGAGATTCCCGCCAATGGCATTGACGACGACTCAAACGGCTACATCGATGACTATCTCGGCTACGATTTCTTCAGCGGGGATGGAGATCCGGTAGATGAGAATGGGCACGGCACCCACTGTGCTGGGATCGTAGCGGCTCGCGGGGACAACGGTATCGGTGGTGTTGGAATAGCGTGGGGAGTGTCGCTTTTGCCGGTGCGGGTGCTTGGTCCGGGTGGTGGCGGAACAGATAGTGATGTTGCTGCAGGGATCCTGTATGCGGCGCAGCGTGGAGCATCCGTCATCAGCCTCTCTCTGGGCGGAGAGACGCCAAGCTCTGTTATCGATAGCGCTATTGAATATGCCCGCACTTTGGGAGCGCTGGTTGTTGTTGCCGCAGGCAACGAGTCGGTGAACAACGACATCATTCCCAGTTATCCGGCAAACAGCGAAGTCGAGAATGTTATTGCAGTCGCCGCGACTGATGCTGAAGATGATCTCGCTACATTTTCCAACTACGGGGCATCAACAGTTGACCTCGCAGCGCCCGGTCAGAGCATCTACAGCACGTACCTGATGAACTCGTATGCGTTCCTGAGTGGAACCTCGATGGCGACCCCCTATGTCGCCGGAGTGGCAGCGATGATGAAGTCCGCCAATCCTGCGTTGACCTACGCGGACTTGAAATCCGGACTCTTCCAGTCCGTGGATGAGTTAGCAACGCTTCAGGGTAAGCTCGTAACAGGCGGTCGGATCAACGCCCACAAGGCTGCCTATCTCGCATCAACTGGAACGCCTTTGGCTCCGACCCCTGTTGCTGCCCCCGGTAAGGGGGGCACGGCACGGACACTTTCGTTAGCGGTACGGCGGTACGGTCAGCGGGCGGTCCTCTCGGGGTATCTCAAGGATTCAACCCGAGTGGCTGTGGCGAGGAAATACGTCTACCTTGAGTGCGCTACGATAAACGCGAGGCGCTCTCGTAGCGACAGTGATGGCTATTTCTCGTTTCGTATAACGCGTCCCCGTCGCGCCCAGAAGTGCTATGCATTTGATTCGTTCGGGAATCGTTCTCGAAGTGTAACGGTCCGGTAATCTCCTCTTCCCCTTGCATAGCGAAAGCGAGTGAACGGGGTCTAAGCGCTCTTCCTCTGCTGGCATTCCCTGAACATCTCCTCTGCGCGGATTTTTTGCAGAGAGTGTTCGACTATTGGATGAGGGTATTTCTCAGGACGGGAGCACTCAGGGTCTCCGAGGCTGTGGATCGCTTTTGGTGGTAGGTTCTTCAGCTCTGGGATCCAGCGCTTAATATAGGTGCAATCGGGGTCAAAGCGTTTCTGTTGGAGCCACGGATTGAAGATTCTAAAGTATGGCTGAGCGTCACATCCGGTAGATGCTGCCCATTGCCAGCTTCCATTATTCACCGCTGGGTCATAGTCAGTGAGGTGTCGGGCAAAAAATGATTCTCCCCAACGCCAGCTGATATGAAGGTCTTTGACTAGAAACGACGCCACGATCATGCGCACGCGATTGTGCATGAAACCTGTTGTCACCAGCTCCCGCATGCCAGCATCGACGATTGGGAATCCGGTGCGCCCCTCACACCATGCGTTAAAGAGCTTCATCTCTTTGCTCCACTCGATTGAGTCGTATACGCGGTGAAATGCGTGACCAAAGACGTGCGGAAAGTGCCACGCGATGTGGGTGAAGAAATCTCGCCAGTACAGCTCGCGAATTAAGGTGTGTCCGGCGCCCAGGGTAGAGGCAACAGCGTGGTAGACCTCTCGGATAGAAACGGTGCCGAACTTATTGTGAGGTGCAAGTAGTGTCGTTCCTCGCATGGCAGGAAGGTTTCGCTCGTCCTCGTACTTGGTATAGTCGCCGATGCCTTTAAGGATAGAGAGCGCCTTTGAGCGACCTCCCACACTAATCCGCTGAGTAGCGGACTCCTCCGGCCAGAAGTCGCGAGGCTTCACGGTGGGTAGCGAAACGCGCGGAGCAGCAAACGTACCTCGCGCTAGCCGAGCCGGTTCAGGCACAGCTTCTTTTGAGGCTCGCTTGAAGAAGGGGGTGTACACTGTGTAGGGCTTCCCGTCATCCTTCCCAAACGCACTCGGCTCGCAGAGGAGGGCATCGGAGCATGGGGTGCATGAAACTCCGAGTCTCTCGCAGGTGTCTGCGTTCGCTTCATCTCTGCTGCGACTAAAGGGGGTGTAATCTTTGTTGAAGAACACCGCCTCGATATCGAGCTCCTTGATCAGCTTCTCGGTAACTTTATTGTGTTCTCCATGCAGGAACAGTAGTTTGCCACCTCTATCGGACACCTCTGCGGCAAGTTCCTCTAGGGATTCAATCATGAAGCATAATCCATTTGTTGAACGGTGCTTGTGGGGGGCAACCTGGGCGTCGTTAAAGATGAAGCATGTGATGAC
>JALRCK010000375.1:1268-3207 GCA_023262305.1 Deltaproteobacteria bacterium | reverse complement strand
TTCAAGAGGTTATCGTTCGCCTCATCGCGGCGCTCACACCTGGTTCACCCTTCGCGACCCCGAACGCCAAGCGCTACATCCGTTTCGGTCCCGGTCCCCGCGGCGCCCAATCGCTCGTCATGAACGCGAAGGTCTCAGCGCTCCTCGATAAGCGAATCAACCTCGCCTTCGAGGACATTCAAAAAGCCATTACTCCAACCCTTCGTCACCGATTGATCTTAAACTTCCAAGCGGAGGCTGACGGCGTTACGGCCGATGATCTGATCGAGGAGGTACGAACGGCGAAGTAGGGTAGGGGAGAGAGACCCTCATGGCTTTAGACGCGCACACCCTTAAGCTCCTCGACACCTTCGCGATCAAGACGCGGCGGTCGTTCTACGGCGCGCGCCAGGGCTCTCACCGTTCACAACGACGTGGGCACGGTGTTGAGTTCGCGGAGTACCGTTCGTACGAACTCGGTGATAACCCCCGCTACATCGACTGGAACCTCTACGCCCGAAGCGACAAAATATACGTGAAGCGCTACCTCGAAGAGGAGACGGTGAGCGTCTTTATGGTGCTCGATGGTTCGCGCTCACTCACACACCCCGCCCTTCAAAAGAAGTGGCACGCGGCGGCGCACCTTGCGACGTGCGCATCGTATATCGCGCTCGCAAGCCACGACCCTGTCACTATCTCAGTGCTCGGTGGTAGGCAGAGCCCGCAATTTTGGGGGCCTCGATCCTTTGCGCCTCTTGGAGACTTCCTCGACGCGGAAGGGCAGAAGCTTATCACCGAAGCGCCACAGGAGATAAACCTCCTTGAGAGCGCTCGAATCGCGGCGACCCGAGTGAGGTTTCCAGGGATATGCGTTGTCATCTCAGACTTCCTCTATCCGTTGAGTGATGTCGTTACGATGCTCTCATCGTTCCGCGCCCGAAATATGGAGATCCACGCGGTGCAGGTCCTGGGGGAACCGGACCTCAACCCAGCTCCTGGCAGCGATGGAGGAACGCTCGTTGATAGCGAGACGGGCGAGGAGCTGGGGCTATCACTCGACGCGTCCTCTCGGGAGCGCTACATCGAGGGGCTCCGAAATCACACCGAAGCGATCCGAAACTACTGCCTCTCAGCTCAGATCGACTTCCTTCAGATCCATGCGCGGGATCCCCTGGCCGAGAACTCGATTGCGGCGCTTGGAGAGATGAGGCTCTTTGTATGATCTCCCTCTTTGGCGCCACACTCTCGGCGACATCACCGTGGATGCTCCTCGCTATCCCAGCCGCGGTGAGCCTTCTCGTGTACATCTTTCGGGTACGCGGAACCGCTCAGAGCGCGGTCGTATCATCTCTTTTGTTCTTAAAGGATCTCCCTCGACGACCAGTAGGGAGAAAGGTCTTCGTTCCTCCTCTACAGTTTTGGTTAGAGCTTGCGATCCTGACCCTCCTCATTCTTGCCACCTCAGGGCTCCTCCTCACCCGCTCAGGAAAACACGTCGCTGTGGTTGTCGATTCATCCCTGAGCATGGGCGCCCTCTACGGAAGTGGGGGAACCCGACTTGAACAGGCAAAGCGGATCGCTTCACTCGATCTCTCGCGGGCCCCTGATTCAACAAATTACACCGTCTTCTCCTCATCCAATGATCTCACGCCGCTCTCAGCCGATCACAACACATCATCCGACGCGCTCACCGCAGTAAAGAGTGTTTCTCAATCTCACAGAACAGACGCACTCAGCGACCATGTGCACTCCCTGCTCCTCGACCCAGCCTACGACTCGGTGTGGGTCTATACAGACCGCGAGCTTCAAGGCGGTCAGCCCTCTCCGCGCCTAATATTCAACCAGCTCCCCGTTGAGCCAGCGACGCAAACAAACGCGTGGATTAGGGGCCTCCAGAGGCGTGATGATAACACGCTCTCGGTATCAATCGGATATGGTGGCGCAGCACCTCGAGACGCTC
>JALRCK010000375.1:0-1258 GCA_023262305.1 Deltaproteobacteria bacterium | reverse complement strand
GGGTCGCAGGTAACGAACAAGATCGCTGCACGCACGGTACGCCTTACTCCTCAAGAGAGCACAACGACTGACCTCACGGCGCCTACGACCACGTGGGCATACTGCCGAGTTCACGTCGGACTCCAGGACGCCTCGCTCTTCGATTCACTCCCGCTTGATAATGACGGATGGATCTCTCGCTCCTCATCGTCATCCGCGATTCGAGTCGAAAGCTCGCTTACGCCCGAGCAACTCGGTCTCTCACGAATCCCTTCCATGACCTTTATCGCGCGGGGAGAGCAACCAAGCGAAACTCTACCAACGGTATTTCACCGCCAAACCCCACCATCTATTCCCACGACGCCATCTCTGGTTGTCATGCCCCCAGTTGGCGCTCTGCCGTGGGGTGGTCGAGTACTTGAGCAGGATGCGAATGGTCAGATCACTCGCTGGGATGACTCTCACCAGCTACTCACGTACGTAAAGCCAGCGCTGGTTACGCTCCGCGAGGCGCGCACCCTTGAGTGTCCCCCCTCGGCGACACCGGTCCTCTTCTCCGCATCAGGTGCTGTGGCGTGCGCGGGCGAGGAGCGGGGAGCGCGGTATGTAATCACTGGGTTTGAACTCTTTCCCTTCGATGGATCAAACAATCCAACCATGAGCATCTTTACCCTCAACGCCTTTAAGTGGCTCTTCCACTCTGGGGGTGGGACCTCCGCAGGCTCGCTCCCATCAACGATTCAACTTCCCGACACGACCTCAAGCGCTGAGTATATCGAACCCGCTCCAAGCGCACTGGCAATCAGTTCCAACGCGATTAGCCCAAAGAATCCGGGTATCGTTGTACTGAAAAACTCGGACGGCTCGGAGAAACACCTCGCTCTGAACGCGTTTGAAGAGGAAGAGTCGAACCTCTCGAAAACAACACAGATCTCAATTTCCCCACAGGCTCAGGTGCCTCGACCCGCTACGGGGGGCGCGTCATCGCAGACCCTGCTCTCATGGCTAGTCGCTATCGCTCTCGCTGTACTAGCAGCGGATCTCCTTCGACGCTTCGCTCGTCGAGTTCGATGGAGTGACGCATGAGTTTTGAATACCCGATAGCATTTTTCTGCGCCGTGCCGTTCCTAGTGATGATAGCTCTCACCATGCGCGGCACCCGCCCCGTTACGCCCAGAGCTCTCACAACCGCAATCCTTCGCCTCCTCGTCGTAGCGGCGATCACCACAGCGCTTGCGCGCCCATATACAACGGACTCCGTACCGTCTCAGGGAGCAGT
>JALRCK010000374.1 GCA_023262305.1 Deltaproteobacteria bacterium | reverse complement strand
CCCCGAACAACACACCTGTTTCTATTTGCTCCACTCTCTGGAGGCGCGATCCCTCCAAAGTTTTCCTCGCCGCAAATCTTTGCAAATCTCTCTGAATGCGGTCCTCTCCATCGCACATACCCTGCCGGGCACGTAGCAAACATCCGGAAAGCGGCGCCATAGTTGAGCACACTCTGGTCTACGTTTCGATTATGAAAATCCTCAGGCTTTTGGTTGCCCCATTCACGGTCGTAGCGATTAAATCCCTGTGCAGATGACGAGCTCCCCTGCTCCATAATTTTATCCTGACTAAAGGGCTTGTGATTCACATCACTCAAGTAGAGCTGATCAGAAACATTCGTGCCCTGAAGATCCTTTCCTGAATAGCTGCGGCAGATGACTCCCTGCTCGTTGGGCCCCGCTCCCTGCCACCTCTTCCCGGTAAAGATCTTGAGACCTTCGGGATAATTTTGGGAATACGGGCGCGGCTCAAACCGTTTGTAGACACTATGGAGCCCATTGAACAATCTGCCCGGATAGTACCCAGCCGCAATCATGAATGGGATGGCATGATCGAGGGTTCGTTGGTCGATCTGCGCTGTGGAGTGAAGCTCTACCGGTACCATCCTGGTTGAAAATCCCCCTTTCTGGGGGTCTCCGGTGCGACATGTGTATCCCACACCGGCTTCCGTCATGAATGAGAGACCCTGCTTTTTCAGCACGCCATCACGCAGAAACTCACCACCCGTAGGATTTGCGATGACGTTCATCTTTTGACAGTAGAGGGGATCGGCATCCCACGCCATCATGCCTCGAATGAAGTCGGTTGGCGTGCGATCGACATTCATTATCAATCGAGTCTGATTGACATCGGTCAGAAGCTTTACCGCGGCGGGGCAGTAGTTAGCCCAGATCGGAATAGTCGCTGTGTTTTGAAGCGCAGATAACGTGGATCCTCCGGTACCCGGCATCTGGAGGCGATCGTACTTCGGATCCATCAGCTTCATAAATTGCTTTTCGTGCATGCAGAACTGCAGCGCAAGAGCGGCACGCTGCGCTGGATCCATGTGAGCAAAGTTAACTCGCATCGTTAGTCCACCCCCCTGCAAGGTGTCGGAGAATCGCAACGACTCATCTTTGGGGCGAACCGCTTTGATTGAATCTGCGACTTTGCCCTGAATACTTCCATCGTTGCGGTGCACACCCTTTTGAATCGCATCGGCTACCCACTTACTATTCTCCATTTCAGCGTTGGAGTCGTTGAGGCACTTTTGGACCTGTCCATCCGCGGCAATCATGGTAGTTGCGCGTTGAGCCTCCCAGCCAATCATATTTGTGGGGAAGTAGTATTCAAAGAGTCCCGCCCATCCGTCTCCATTTCGAAACGAACACGCGATCTCTTCCATCGTGCATCCCTGAAATCCCTCTGGCACACAGCAGGCTTTGAAGTTTGTATGTAGAACCTTATCGGCGTAGGCGTATGTGGGCACTCCGCAGCACACTGGGGTCCAGTGAGAGGGATCATGCCATCGACAGTCGGGGCACGCGCCATCACAGCCAAAGATCGACCAGCTGGTAGTACCTGCCCACATTCGACCAAAGTAAGGAGCAGTAGCTTCCTCGTTCGCCATTCCACGGTCTATCTCGGCATCACGCAGATGAGGATTAAACCACTCATCAAGCTCACTCTTTGGAGATGCCATCTGGTTAGCGGTTGGCTCAACCATGAGCTTCTTTACGAGCCTCTGCATATTCGCCAAAACTGCGCCATCGTCCTTAACACCACCTTGTCCGGTGTCTTTGTCGACTCGAAATTTATTCTCTTTCTCCGCCCTGAGACGATCGGCTGTTTGTCCACCCGGCGCTGCGAGACCACCACTACCACCCAACAGCGGCTGACCATGGGCGCATTCACTTTGCAAGCTAGCGGTGACGAGACACACCATCACAAGTGCGACGAGCACGACTCGAGAAAAAAAACTTAGTGGGAGAAAATAGATGTTAAGCTTCACTCTTCCTCTTACAACGCTGGACCACACACTACCCCAAGCCGTTCACTCATCCGGTGGAAGCGCCTCCCTGGGGTATATCGGCACTGAGTCGCTGAAACCCATCATTCGGCGCTTGTATCGCACACACCGTAAGTTACTTAAAACAGGTTATGCGAGTTCTTCGTAGACGTGTTTCTTAAGAATTCGCTCAGTTAGGAAAATTGCGAAGGTGGCACTGAATCTTAAGGAATTAAATTCTCGTGTATTTTCGATGCTTTGCCAGTTTTCAAACACTGGCTCTGCGGGACAGACGAAGCGTGCAGGTTGACTATATATATATGGACACACCGAGAGAGGCCAGGCGATACCGGCGTCCCCCCGAGTGCGGATTTCCCTTACGGTTACCATCCATGGTTCGATGTTGGTGCTAATCGAGCTCCGGCTCCCCCGTGAACCTCTCGGAGAGTCCCTTTGCGTCTCGACTAGTTTTTCAAAATGGTAATTCTACATTGGAGCCTCCATCGTTAATTACACCTCGTCAATTGGTCAGGTATCGACTTAAGCACTGCTTGATATCTCTTGATCTCAGCTTTCTCTGTCTTCTTCAGCGACAGGAGTCCCTTCGGTACCGAGCCGGTGTAGATAATCTTGAAGGCCTTCAAGAACTCAGCCTTCGGCACATTCACGATGCGACAGTTCGGAGGAGTTACTGGGCAGATGTAGTGTGGTCCTTTGAGCTTGTTCAGCAACGCGCGTATCTTGCCGAGCGACAAGGTTCCGCGTTTATAGAACGGTCCGCGTGCGTCACCACCCGGCTTCCACTTCCTCATTCTCGCGAGCTGAACGGATGCGTTACTGAGCCGAATGACCAATCCGCGAGGATAATCGAAGAGTGGCTGTAGGCGTAGCTCTGGAAGGAGTTCGCACTGCGGTTGCGTTCCACGATCGGTACATACTCCGAGCTGCTCTGGCACGGAGTTGTTCGTTCCGATAAACTGCCACACTCCTGAGTATCCCGACCCGTTGTAGAAGTATCGTTTCGGTACCGTGAATCCGTTGCCGATCAGTCCGGGCGCGAACATATCTGCTGGGACGGCTTGACCGGTTGGCGATAGGATTCGGTTGATCAGATTGTATCGCAGTGGCACCGACATGGTCTGGTCGGTGTAGTTCTCGTACGGGAAGTAGACCTGCTCCTCGTTGCCTACGGTAACGCTACAAATTCCAGGCAGCGGCTCAAC
>JALRCK010000373.1 GCA_023262305.1 Deltaproteobacteria bacterium | reverse complement strand
CTCCAGAAGAGCCGTTACCTTTTGCGCCGCGCGGTGAATGGTATCGGCTTCTACGGCAACTGCATGGGAATTCCAACGGTAGGTGGGGAACTCTCCTTCCATCCATCGTTTAACGGCAACTGCCTGGTCAACGCCTTCGCGCTCGGAGTTGTAAACCAAGACGAGGTATTCCTTGGAACCGCAGCGGGAATCGGAAATACAGTGCTCTACGTTGGCTCGAAGACTGGGCGAGATGGAATCCACGGTGCAAGTATGTCCTCCGAGGAATTCGACGATAACTCGGAGGCAAAACGCCCCACCGTGCAAGTCGGAGATCCGTTTCAAGAGAAGCTTCTTCTTGAGGCGTGCCTCGAAGCATTTAAGAGCGGTTGCGTTGTCGGCGTTCAAGACATGGGGGCTGCAGGTCTTACCAGCTCTTCGTTTGAGATGGCGGATCGCGGCGATAACGGTGTACGCATGCACCTCGATCGAGTCCCTCAACGAGAAGAGGGAATGAACCCGTACGAGATCATGCTCTCTGAATCACAAGAGCGAATGCTCTTCATCGTCAAAGCAGGACAGGAGCAGAAGCTGATCGATATCTTCAAGCGCTGGGAGCTTGATGCAGTCGCTATTGGGGAGGTGATCGCGGGCGGAAACGTAGAGTTGCTGTGGAAGGGAGAGCTTGTCTCATCAATCCCAGCGAAACTCCTCACAAGCGCGGTGCCGAAGTATACCTGGCCAATGACGCCCCCGTCCGATCCAAGCCTGACAGCTCAGATAGATCTCAACGACGTAGCACTTCCCAAAGACCTCGCCGCAACATGGCTCTCGTTGTTGAGTTCGCCAAACCTCTGCTCGCGCCGCCCCCTCTACAGCCAATACGACTCAACCGTTCGCGCCAATACTGTAGTGCATCCGGGAAGTGATGCGGGTGTTGTGCGGGTTACCTCTGCCAGCGGCAAGGAGAAGGGAATCGCGATATCCCTCGACTGCAACTCTCGCTACTGCGCCATCGACGCGCACAAAGGGACCGCGCACTCACTCGCCGAGGCGTGCCGGAATATAGCGGCCACAGGCGCGAGCCCGATCGGAATCTCCGATTGCTTGAATATGCCGAGCCCCGAGGATCCGAAGACCATGTACCAGATCGCGCACTGCATCAAAGGACTCGGCGAAGCGGCGCGAGCTTTTGAGGTTCCGGTAGTAAGCGGAAACGTGAGCCTCTACAACCAAACACAGGGGCAAGGCATACATCCGACCCCGACGTTAGCTGTTGTAGGGTTGATGGATGATGTCACGAAGGCCGTGCCCTCACACTTCCAACGCTCCAGTGACGCGGTCCTCCTGATCGGAGAGACGAACCCGAACGATGTAGGTGGGAGTGCCTACCTCGCAACGGTTCATTCGACCGAACGAGGCGCCCTTCCACCAGTCGATTATGCGAGAGAAAAGAAGACGTGCGACGCGATTCGATCACTAATCGACGCACAGCTCCTCTCGTCGTGCCACGACCTCTCTGAGGGCGGGCTCGGAATCGCGCTCGCTGAATGCTGCTTCAAAGAGTATGAGGCTCCGCTCGGCGCGAGCATTTCACTCACCACCAAATCTGGCCGGCCCGACGGACTACTCTTTGCTGAATCCGGTGCACGTTTCCTCGTAAGCTGCGCACCAGACAAGGTCGCTACAGTAAAAGCAAAGCTCCAAGAGCTCGGTCTCGTGATAAGTGGCCAGGGAACGGTGGGAGGCTCAATCATCAAGGTTGAGGGGATAGCAGAGATCGACCTCTCCCAGGCATTCAAGGCGTGGTTCACCGGACTAGACGAATTATTTGAGGCATAGAAGCCATGTTCAGCGATGACAAATTTCACGACGAATGTGGCCTCATGGCGGTGTGGAATCACCCAGAGGCGGCCAACCTGACCTACCTCGGGCTCTACGCCCAACAACACCGGGGCCAAGAGGGTGCTGGCGTTGTATCGGTAGACAGAAACGGAGACGACCTTCCACACTTCTACGTTCACAAAGGGCTTGGTCTGGTAGCCGATGTATTCGGTAGTTTTGACTTCTCAAAGCTTCCCGGCGGCGTTGCTATCGGGCATGTCCGTTACACGACGGCGGGCGGTAACCGCCTCGCAAATGTACAACCCTTTGTGGCTGACATCGCGCTCGGACACACTGCGGTCGCCCACAACGGCAACCTCACCAATGCCGACGATCTTCGGCGTGAACTCATCGAGCAAGGTTCGATATTTGCCTCGACATCAGACACCGAAACCATCCTGCACCTGCTTGCTCACGGCGACAAAGATCAGCCTTTGGTTGAGTCTGTGATTGCAGCGCTTCAAAAGATAAAAGGAGCGTTCTCGCTCCTGATGCTCTTCGAAGAACGCTTGATGGTATGTCGTGACATGCACGGGCTCCGCCCCCTCGCGATGGGCGAGCTGAATGGCGCTAAAGTCTTTGCCTCTGAAACCTGCGCGTTCGACCTTATTGGCGCAACGTACATCCGCGATGTTGAACCCGGGGAACTTATCGAGGTCTCGAGGGACGGGACGATGAAGAGCTATTTTCCGTTTGGGTTTTCCCGCCCAGCACCCTGCATCTTTGAGTTCGTGTACTTTGCCCGTCCCGACTCACAAGTCTTTGGAAAAAACGTGTATCAGCTCCGGAAGAATATGGGGCGAGAGCTCTCTCTGGAGATGCCAGTGTTCGCAGACCTCGTTACGGCAGTGCCGGACTCAGGCGTTGCTGCAGCGATAGGATATGCGGAGGCAGCAAAGATCCCCTACGAGATGGGACTCGTTCGCAACCACTACGTCGGACGAACTTTTATTGAGCCCAAGCAATCTATTCGCGACTTCGGGGTGAAGATCAAGCTCAATCCGAACCGCGATGTGCTCGCTGGCAAGTCGATCATCGTTGTGGATGACTCAATCGTGCGTGGAACAACGAGCAAGAAGCTCGTTGCCATGCTGCGCCAAGCCGGGGCTCGCGAGATCCATCTACGGATCTCGTCGCCTCCCACAACGAATCCGTGCTTTTACGGCATAGACACTCCTGATAAGCATGAACTTATTGCGGCCAAACATTCAATCGAGGAGATCACCAAGTACATCGGCGTGGACTCCCTGGCGTATCTCTCTCTTGAGGGGCTCTATCGAGCGGTTGAGTCAACACCAGGGAAGTTCTGTGACGCGTGCTTCTCAGGCAACTATCCCGCTGGCACCCCGATCGC
>JALRCK010000372.1 GCA_023262305.1 Deltaproteobacteria bacterium | reverse complement strand
GCTGGTAACGAATCCGATCTGCCGTGTTTACCCACGTTCGCGGGGCTCGATCGTAATGTGATGAGGGGACATTCGCATCCGGACGCGCAAGCCCAACGAAATCATAGAGAGGCATGAGGATGCTCGTGTCCATGTCAAACCTCGACTGCCCGGGCTGCATACCCCGAATCGGCTCTGCGATAGGTTGCCATACCGGAGTGAAGGCAGAAGACAAGATATGCTCAGAGCCATTCTTCCGGAATATCTTTGAGGACCGCTTCCATCTTTCAATTCTCTCCGACACGCCCGGATAATCAAGGATCCATCGCTCGCACGACAGCATACGTTGGGCGTCTCGATCCAGACACGGGTGGGGAACATCGCTCGGAAAGAGCTCACCTAACTTAAGATTCCGCTCGCACTCTAGCGGGGTTGCACAGATCTCCCTCGTGAGCTCATCCCGAACGTGCCATAGAAATTGCGCCTCTCGTTCCTGTCCACTCCACCCTCGAATCGTCTCATATCGGTCACAGATAAACCGGCATGTTTCCAATCCTGCTAGGTCACGCCTCAATCCAACTGACCGAAGCACGGCGGACAACGCCGCATACTTCGAGGGATCCGCGATGTGTTCGTGGTATGTTGAGTAGATAAATGTCCAAAGGAATCCCACTGGTGCGTCGCGAAGCACGCGAGGACTTGCTACAATGTCGAGGGGGTCTATCGAGAAATTCCTCTTGAAGAACTTGAGGAGGGTGAATGGATCCCTGACCCCACTGCGGAGGAAACACTCAACGACCTCAGTTGGAGGTTGGATCAGGGGCGCTGAGGACCCTGCACTAGAAGATTTTGCAAGCTCTGAGGCGATCACCCACGCGATGTCTCGCCGATGGGCGGGTCCTTGTTCCAGTATCTCCTGAGAGGCACCCCACAACCGCTGTGTGCCATTCATATCGCCCTTCTCGATCAACCTCGCTAACACTGAGGTAAACTCCGGCTGACAGAACGTTTTTATGATAGCGGTAGCTAAGGCGGAAATGGGTTTATGCGGACGGGAGCACTCCTCTGATTCTCCAGAACAACCAGCGGACTCTGCGCAAGGAGCGGGAGGAACTCGAAGCTCCTCGACTCTGCCACCTCCCTGGTCTGGACCGGAAAGATGGGGATCTTGAACGGCGTTGCTCATGGGTTGGGGGACCTACGAAAGAGTGCATGGGCTCGGATATACCGGGCGCAAACGTGCACATGCTACCCAACTACTGGCACCAAGTCATGACACCCCAAGCGGTGAGAGGGTCTAAAAAAGACTAACCCGAACCCAAAGGAACAATAGAAAAGGGAGGTTGAGCCCCCTACCTCGCAGAGCACCTCCTCACACGGGCGCGCGAGTAGGTATGCCCTGCCCCTTTTGTCCGACACTACCTAGAGCGTAATCTTGAGCGCAGTGATCGTCATGATGTCGTTTGGTACGCGCCCCTCTGCAGGCTCGTTGATGTAGTAGTCGCGCACAGTCAAAACCAGGCTGAGCGACGAGCTGAGTGCACTTTCAAGTCCAACCTCAGCGTTGAAGATGTACTGAGACGCATCATCAAAAGCGATCAGGTATTCAAAGTACTGATATACTTTAGCAGTCGGAGTGAATGCATACTCAAAACGGTCAGCGATACGAGCTGCTGCGTAGTTCTCATTTTCATCTCCAAGCTTCTCCCAAATGTAGGAGGGTCCAACCTCAAGACTGATGTTCGCGTCATCCTCTCTCACAAGATACTTTCCGACCGAAGGGCTCACGATTGCTCGGTACTTCAGGTCAGCAATCTCATCGTGTGCAAACGACGTCCCCGCCCCGGCAAACCAGTCATCCTCCAGCACCCGTCGATAGGTTGCCAGTCCTCGGACGTTGTTTGTGTTCTCAGTGCGAGGCTCCTGTGAGCTTGTCGACGCGGCTCCGTAGTTGTAATCCGCCTGAAAGAGCCATGCGTTGTTCTCGAAATCTCGGCTGACTTTTCCTCCGAAGTTGATATTCGTCGTGTTGGTGTTTCCATCAGTGTAGTTCAATCCAAAGAGGACGCTCTTATCCCAAAGAGATGGGTCTTTAGGTGGCTCAGCACACATATTAGGCGCAGCTTTGGCCGGAGGAGGTGCTGAGAATTGGTTAAGATTTTTTGCACCATTCTGCGCTAGGGCAGACTGCACCACACTCAAGAGCGATACACTTACAACGACGAAGATTCGAGCGATCCGAAACATCTCTGTTCCTCCCATAAAAGCGACTTTCCTTTTCCCCTCATGAGTCCCTCCCTGCGGACGAGACGAGGATACTTGAGCGTTCTAAGTGCCCCTTCTGAGATCGAATTTCAAGATATCTGGGGCTAAATTTTTCAAAGGTCGCCTCAGTGGGACCACATTCAGTCAAACGGTGGCTTAGAGGATACTCAGACACGTTCCCCCGCGTTTTTCGAGCGACATACGGTGATGACGCGGAGGACACGGACAAATTTAATCAAGGCGGCGCACTCTTCGTCTTCCGCGCCTCCGCGTGCATAAACCAAAAAGCTCGCCTTACAGCGACATCTCTCCAGGTGGAGAACTCTTTTTGTACGGAGGGCAGGAAATAAAGTCTGTCAGCGCTTCCACAGACTCTGGTAATCAGGACCATGAGAATACGGTCGGTTGCTCGGCATCTTTATGCGCACTCGCAGAGGTCGACTAAAGGCACTCCCAACAAGAATCGCCTCCCCTGGCGTAAGCGAGGGAAGGTCTTCAAGCATCTCCTTATCGCAAGCCCCAGTCGCTCTCTCTACTATCCCTCGATCAGAGGTCCCGACCAAGCGATGGACGATAAAGGTTCCCATCTGGCTTAGGATATCCTCGGGTATGTCACCCGGACGTTGAGTTGCTACACAGAGAGAGAGTCCATACTTTCGCCCCTCTTTGGCGATGACATGATAGGCATCAAGAGGGAAGTCCCTCACGAACGGGGACACCGTTGGATGGAGCACCTGATGCGCTTCATCCACGAGGAGCAACATCGGCTGCGCCATGAAGACTCGATGTCGCCCCATATCGAGTAACCTTCGCCCGATCGCGTTAGCAGAGATCTCACGCACATGATGAATCGATGGAAGAAACTCAAACGAGATCCTCAGCACCGATACACTCTCATCGGCGAGGAAGGTCTCAATCGTAGTTATCAGGGATGGTGCCGTGTGAGGAAGAAATATGGCACCGAGATCCCCGCGAGTGAGA
>JALRCK010000371.1 GCA_023262305.1 Deltaproteobacteria bacterium | reverse complement strand
ATCGATACATAAGGTACCCACCGGTGCTGAACTCATTCAAAAGGGGATGCGGCAGGTTGTGCTGCTCGATGAAATCAACCGCCCCCTTCGGAACGAGTGAAGTGTTAAGAGGAGCTCGTAGTAAGTGCGCGATATTTACAACGGAGATTGCCGTTAACAGAAACACCGCGGCTTTGCCAGTCTGAGCCGACAGCCCCCATACCTTTTCCTTTGATAAGAGGAGCCCCTCAGCAAAATTATCAAACACTCGGCTGCGGTGACACGCCCCACTCTGTCGCCACCACACCGCGAACATCATCGCCCAGGCGATCGCCGAGAAGGGCAGAAATTTGACCGCCGTGAAGCCAGCCAGCAACATTCCACTCGCGAGCATACCGCGCGCGAGCGTTGGTAACGCTCGTGTAGTGTACGAGACCACCAGGAGGAGGAAGACGAGGAGCAGAACAAAAACTGAGGAGAACTGGAGTATCGTCGCAGGCTGAAACTCAGAGATCGATTGATACTTGAGCGGATGGCTACCTTTTACAAAGAACGTTAGCCATTCCCCACCTAAATACGGGGTAATGAGGGTTCCGAGGAAGAATGCACCCGAAGCAGCCCCAGCCCGCTTGAAGGAGACGTGCGCATGAGAGGCTTGAATGGTCCACAGAAAAACAGCCGCCAAACCAAGCGCAGCAGTCAGGTGCGTATTCGCCCACACGCACCCGAGGAGCCCCAACATGACCAGCCGTCTGCGAGACACCCCCTTCTCAGACACCTCATCGGCGTAGAGCAAAGCCAATGCGAACAACATCCATACAATGACCTGAGGTCTGAGCGTGAAGTTGTTGTAGCACGCCACAGCAGCGTACATGCCTATGAGCGCGCCGATATAGTGATCTCGGGCGAGCCTACCGAAAACGTATTGAAGACAAGCAACCAAGGAGATGCCGAGAATAACCTGTGCGATCGCTAGCCCTCGAGGTCCCCATTGCGCATCGATCCACGCGAGCACTATCTCATTGCTCCATGAGTAAGCTCGCCACGCCTTGTCGGTAGAGAACATGTTCCAATAATCAACCCGCGGGACCTGGTCGTGAGCAATGATCCATTTACCAACAGTGATGTGCCACCACAGATCGGGGTCTGCAACCGGAAGGCAGATGTAGCTCCCTACAACTAAGGCCAATGAGAGCCATAGCAATACGCGCGTAAAATGTGACTGACTGATAGAAGGACCTTGTATGCTCATGCGCTCGAACCTACCGCGAAGAACGCGTGAGGTGTTGTCACGCGCTGTTGGAGGTGCGGTGCCTCCCCTACAGCCTCAATCGGCATAGTTAGACCGTATCCCCACAGAAAATGGCGAGAGGTGGTGATGAAAAATTCGCTCCTGCGTACGACAGCTCGGTGCGTTCCCTCCATGTACCCCATTTGACTATACTTGTTGCCTGGCTGGTCTGCATCACGTGCATCAAGACACCGCAAACGCTTTTATAAAGAGGAGGGATGCTGGCATGTGGTCACCGCTCGTAGCTACTGGAGGAGCTGATTCTCTGCTAACAGAAAGGACACACCCATCCCCACCACAGGGAGTGGATGGAGCAGGATCTCCACGACCCAGCTATCACGAGCTGTGAGTTTGTAGTGACACTGGGTGTCGCGAAAAATAATCCTTGAGGTTTCTCTCAATACGCTCCAGAGGTGACGAGCGTTCAATGACGCACTCAGTCCCCGTGATTCGTGTGAAGCTCGTCGTATAGTGCCGCATCAAATCCATGCGGTACTCGTCGGGAATACTCGGAATAGGTCCGTCGCCCTTAAAGTTGCGCTCCATGAGCCAGCGACGAATAGGCTCCTTGTCCAACATCTCTGGTGATCCGCCACTCTGCAGGCGGGCTTCATACGAGTCAGCCACCCAAAATCGAGATGAATCGAGCGTGTGAATCTCATCTGCCAGCACTAATCGCCCATCCAACACGCCGAACTCATACTTAGTATCGGCGAACAATAAGCCGCGGCTCTCAAGCT
Source organism: Deltaproteobacteria bacterium (assembly GCA_023262305.1). Taxonomy (GTDB): domain Bacteria; phylum Bdellovibrionota_C; class UBA2361; order UBA2361; family OMII01; genus OMII01. Next base: position 1,233 of record JALRCK010000371.1, on the reverse strand, counting down.
CTGCGGTGCCGAGCTTGAAAAGCCTCAAGGCGGTCTCTCGAATCTCCTCCCACAATGAAGCACTCACGATCTTGCGCGCAACTATCTCTGATTCAGCGATAGGCTCATCGTGCTTACCAAACGCCTCTTTTGTGGAGGGGGTTATGATTGGTTGAGCGAGCTTTTCAAACTCCCGCAGACCCGCGGGTAATGCAACCCCACTTACAGCACGACCAGCCGCGTAATCCCGCCATGCACTTCCCGCAACATACCCACGAACAACGACCTCAACCGGGACTATCGAGACCTCGCGACCGATCATCACACACGGGTCAGGCACCGCTATCACATGGTGCTCAACGATTGATGAGCAGCGATCAAACCAATACTGAGCGAGCTGCGTTAAGATCTGTCCCTTACCTGGAACGGTAGTGATGATCCTGTCGAAGGCACTCAGTCGATCCGTAGCGACGAGCACTCGTTGACCGCCACGCACATAGCTATCTCGCACCTTGCCAACGTACCGGTCGCCGAGCCAGGAAAAATTCGTCTCCTCGAGCGCTTTCGGCATACTTGGCGTCATCATTATCTCCTCTGCTTTTTGGTAGCTGGAACGACTGAGCCTACAGCTTTCATGTTGAACAAGATCGGATCCCAATAGGTGGGCTCAAGGGATGCCAAAGGTGAGCGTTTCTTGAGATGAACCGCTTTCACCATACTCCCACGAGCCGCACTGAGGACCCTTGCAGGATCTGGGGAATACTCTGCCTTGAGAATCTGCAGGATCGCTTCGTTGTTGAGTATCGCCGCCTGAAGCGACGGGGGAGCCCCGGATTTGATGGCAAGAATTCGAGCTGACCGAAACGAAGCCTCTGCACATAGAAGCTCCCCCCAACTAACCTCAGGTCCGGACACCGCTCGCATCAGATGGAGAGTTCCCAGCATCCACTTGGGCACAGCGAGGTGCCGCGATGAGGTCCAAAACGCCTTAACGAGCACTGCGCTCCGCAGTTGAAGCTCAAGCTCCGTGTCGTCGAGATCCCCACGGAGAGCGGCGGGAAAATTCGGCACGACCCGCAACAATCTTCCGATAAATTCAGAAGTCCCCCGGTCGAGCCCTTTTGAAACTCCCACCTCCGGAACTTGTGATAGTATTTGCAAGTCACGCACCCCGAGCTCTTGCAACCTTTTTTGGGCAAAGCTATCCAGCGGCAAAGACGCGAGAGAAACGGGAGCCGCCGGTTCAATAGAGAT
>JALRCK010000370.1 GCA_023262305.1 Deltaproteobacteria bacterium | reverse complement strand
AAGCATGCGTCCTCTATTGAGCTAGGACATGTCCTCCTTCACTCACAGCCAGTCGATCTACTTACTCTAAAACTAGCTGCCTCAAATCTCATGATACGAGATAATATCCAGTCCCTTGGAACGGCCATAATTCCTCTCATTAGACGCGCGCGAGAGACTGGTGTTTTCATCTCTTCGGAAATGGAGCGAGACCTCGTCATTTGGGCAGGACGGAACGAACCCATTCAATTTTCATCGATTCCCTCGGAACATCGCAACGCCCTCGTGGCACGTCTGAGAATCGCTACTACTCAATTACTTGCTAGCAGTCGTGGAAATGCGCTTGAACTGGAGTGGATGGCGAGGGCACAGGATGCTCAACGAAACTTTGAATACCGCTACGATAACGCCGACAAAAATCCGGCTCATCCCGATTACCTCCCCGAATACCCCGAAGTGAACTACCGCTTCGCTCGCGCCCTAAGGCTCACGATGCCTGAGCTTAACGATCTGAAACGCGCCTCTGAATTTCTTGAACGCGAAGGGCTTTCCGGCTTGCGCGTTGAAATGGATCAGTCGCCCTTTTTGTGGCCACGAATCGCGGAAACGATCCTCTTTGCGAAGCCTTCGGAGATTGTCCTTCACTCGCCAACAGCTCTTGAGCCGTTCGAGGCTCCGACAGAAAAGGCTATCAAGCCGTTCCTCTGCCAACGAACCATGCACGTTATTCCGGTGACGTTAACCACATCTCCAAAGGAAATTATTGAGCAGGAGGTGCACCTCGCGGGCAAAGGATCTGTAGAGTGGGACTCGAGCGTGCGCGGAGAAGCGAGCCTCGGAGATCAAAAGATATCGATAACGATCGAGCCGAATATGCAGGTCTCTGACGCGGTCCGAGCCTTCGCGCCACACATTAAACCTAACTCCAATTCCTTTACCATCCGCGACCCCAAAGCAGCTCCAAGTGCTCCCCCGCGAGCTTTCGGCGTATTCTTCTCCGAACGCTCCCCTTCTCTCCCAGGACACACAACGCATGCTTTCGGAAAAACGGTGTGCCTCTTCGTTGCTCAAGCGGTCAAGGAGGTTGAAGCGGCAGCCCTCCCCCAAACTGTAATGCCCACGGTTCCCGCTGCAGTCGAGCCACCAGCTCCACCTCTCACCTCCACAACTCTCCCCATAATCGAACAGATCGAAGTGACGCTGCCCGCAACTCCAACGGCTCCGGAACAGCCAGCCTCCCCTACGCCAAAGGCAGAGGTCATGGTTCCTAAGAAGGTTAAAAAAGCCCCACCACCTCCTCCTGTTAAAGAACCGAGACCTCGCATCTCTGATGAGCAGGCGCAGGTCGCTAAAGAGGTCGTTGCAGCGCTTCCGGAGATCCAGACCGCCGCGCGCTCCAGCCGCGCCCTCAAACCAGAGGTACCCTTCACAGACCCTGAAATGGCAACAACCCTTCACATCCTCAAGAACGGGGAGAAGCCCGGCACCAAGAAGCTAAAAGCGCTGCGGGAATACGTCTTGAGTGAGGGGAATTTTAGAGACGCGATGGGAAGCTCAACCCTTCGGGCCGCACGACAAAGGTTGGGAGCTCTCTTGGACACGCTCCTCTCATAAAACCTCGCGTATTCAGCATGTTGTCGCCGCACTCCCCCTGATCCCTTTCGACCCCAACCCGCATCCTACCCAGAGAGTCGTTTTGTACCCCGCTTGAACCGCGAGAGACCCCATGCCACCACGCGCACTCACTGCCCTTAAATATCTCCTCATCTGCTCCGCTATGGCTCTCACTGTTGCCTCATGCGGGGTTGGAGGCGGCGGGGGTGGCGGTGGCTCTGACAGCGCTAATGATGGCAACTACCCCGGCTATACGGATTTTCAGGTTGAACGAGACTCACTCGATTCGGGCGACCTTACGGACGTTACCTTGACCGTCTACGACATAAACCAAGACGGCATCTATGTGAAATTTCACTATCCTCCCTCCCTCAGGTACATGGCCGGAAGCTCTATGACCTACATTGGAGACGCCCAGTCCTGGGTTTCCACGGAACCCTTCGCCGCGACGACAACCAGCACGGGCAAGTACCTTGTGTACCGGGTATCCCGCCCACCTCAGAATGAGACCAACCGGGTCGCTATAGGGTTCACGATGCGAGCGACTGGGGGCGATCCATCCGCGTACATCGAGGTAGATCTCGATAACAACGACCCGACCATTCCCGACAGCCAGGAATTTAATTCAATGGACCCCCAGTTCTACAGCGATGATCGTTGGAACATTGCCATCGCCGGCACCCCTTTAGCCACTCCAACGCCCGCGGCGACAGGATCCGCCACCCCTGCCCCATCTGGAAGCGCCACCCCGGCCACAACGGCGACTCCTGCGAGCTAGCACCTCACAACGGGGGGGCTGAGACGATCTTTGGGTTGAGCATTTCGCCAAGTCTAGTAGAGTGCTAGCTCTAAACCCTGTTTTTATTCTTAGGGCTTACGCATGACGACCGACTGCGCCACGCTGGCTGACTCAGATACCACCTCAACCAAGATTGAGTGTCGACCATTTTTAAAGTGGGCCGGTGGCAAGACTCAGCTTCTCCCCGAGCTCATCAAACGGGTCCCCCCTTCCTACAACCGCTACCTCGAGCCATTCTTGGGTGGGGGAGCGCTCTATTTCGCGCTGCAACCCAAGACCGCCTACCTCGCTGACTATAATCCGGAACTGATCAACTGCTTTGAGGTAGTACGGAGCAACCTTGCGGATCTCAAGGAGGAGCTTAAGAAGTACCGCTACGACAAAGAGATGTACTACGAGGTTCGAGAGTTGGACCGCAAAGCTGACTACGCCTCGACATCTCCGATCGCCCGCGCAGCGCGATTCATTTACCTCAACAAGACCTGCTTCAACGGCCTCTATCGCGTTAACTCCAAAGGACACTTCAACGTGCCCTTTGGCGCGTACAAAGATCCAACGATCCTTGACGCCCCCAACCTTACAGCCTGCAGCAATGCACTTCAGTCGGCGATCCTCAAGACAGGGAGCTTTGAAGACATCGCCGAAATAGCGGAAAAAGATGACTTTGTGTACTTTGATCCGCCATACGCACCGGTAAGCGAAACCGCGGATTTCACTCAGTATGTGAGCGGAGGCTTTGATGCGTCATCTCAAGAGCTCCTCCTCTTGACCTGCCTCAAACTGCACCAAAAAGGAGTGAAGTGGATGCTTTCGAATTCGAATACCAACATTATTCAAGAGCTCTACCGAGG
>JALRCK010000036.1 GCA_023262305.1 Deltaproteobacteria bacterium | reverse complement strand
TGAGCTCAGCCCGTCTGATGAGGACGGTGACATGAGAGTGGGAGTAAGTCGCATCGCAGTGTCCGACGATGTATGCTTCAACGTGGCATATCAGGACAATCTTGCCTGGCTCTCGCGCTACGGCGCCGAAATCATTCCATTCTCTCCTTTAGCGGACATCGAGCTACCAAAAAATATCGGCGGTATCTACATCACGGGAGGATACCTGGATGCCTATGCGGACGAGTTGTCACGAAATGAGCGCATTCGGCAGGCGATCAAAAATTTCGCTGACAAAGGTGGTGTTGTGTATTCAGAGGGCGCAGGCACTGCCTACCTGTGTCAATCGTATCAAGTTGCGATGGGACAAACTCCCTTCCCGGGAGTTGGTGTGATTCCGTTTGATGCAGTTCGGATTGCCACCGCTCAAGGTACCGTAAAGGCAACGTTGGCCGAGGACTCTATCTTTGGAGTTGCGGGAGGGGAGATACGGGGGATTGCAACGGGAGAGTGGGGGATTCAAGGCGCCTCCTCAGCAAATACCTCCGCCGTCATGCACACGATGCGGATGGCTGTGGGAGATGGGCTCCCCTTTAATGAGGGGCTCTCATGGGCGCCGCAGGCCTTAAGTACCTTTCAATTTTTTCACTTCGGGTCAAATCAGCGAGTGGCTCGGGCACTTGTGGATGCCGCCGCCGCCGTTATTCTCTCGTAAATTCAGGTTTCTTGGCAATTTTCGTGCGTGAGGGATGAAAATCCCGGCGATTCTGGCTACACTCAACTGGTCGTATGCCAAATGTCGTTGCTGGAAATACCAAGGGGCTCGCCCCTTCAGAGGTTCGTGCCGTAGCCAAGCTGTTTCAACGATCAGTCTCGCCTGATGAGATCGTGTCGTTGGACCTAGCACGTGAAATGGTCACGCTTGGCGAAACCCTTCGCCGCCGTGTCGGTGTTTTGATCAACCGACAGGGAAGAATTGAGGAGGTCATCCTTGGAACAAAGGAGATCCTCTTCCTGCCCGATCTCGGTCGATACCGTCTCGGACGGGCACGCTTGAGAAATTTGCGCCTCGTCTTCACAGACCTCTCGAATAACAAAGATGAGGCGACGATCCCATACGATATCTACACCGACCTTGAGCGCCTTCGCTTCGACTCCGTTATCGGACTCCGTGGTGCCCGGAATCGAGTCTCTATGGCGTATGCCTACCTCATCCCAGCGAACGGTAGTGAGAACGCCACGACACACACGGAGGTCGTTGGCGACCTCGGAGCGTTTGCGCTCGATTTTAGGGAGTTCATCGGTTCCGTTGAGCAAAGTCTCGCTGCCGAGGTTGCGCAGCTGGATGCAGACGATCAAGTGGGGGCCGTCATCGTTGGTGTCTATGATAAGGCGGATGATGAACCAGTTGTATCACAGCTGGAGCTGCGAGAGTTAGCCCGCACAGCGGGAGTAAAGATCGTTGATGCGGTGATTCAGAAACGCCGTGCCGATCCGAAAACGTATATCGGAAGCGGTAAGCTGGAGGAGTTAGTTATCCGGTGCATACGGCTCGGTGCTGACATGCTCATCTTTGACACTGAGCTCAAGCCCTCGCAGTGGCGCGCAATCACGAATTCGACAGAGCTGAAAGTTCTCGACCGAAGCATGCTTATCCTAGACATCTTCGCGCAACGTGCGCAGAGCAGTGAGGGACGACTACAAGTCGAGCTTGCGCAGCTCAAGTACAACCTCCCGCGTCTCGTTGATCAAGACAGCGGACTCTCGCGATTGAGTGGAGGAATAGGGGGACGAGGACCCGGAGAAACAAAACTTGAGATCGGGCGTCGTCGCATTCGTGACAAGATATCTGAGCTGGAGCGACGTATTGACAAGGTCCGGTCCGCTCGAGATTTTCGGCGTACTCGCCGAAGAGAGAACCAGCTGCAGCTCGTATCCGTAGTTGGCTATACAAACGTCGGCAAATCCACGCTGTTTAATCTTTTGACAGGGAGCACCGTCACCGCCGAGAACAAGCTCTTCGCCACCCTCGACCCTAGTCAGCGAAGGCTGTACCTTCCACCGACCACCCCTCTGGAGGACGGTGGCGTTGGGCGAACCGTCATCATCAGCGACACGGTGGGATTCATCAGAAAACTCCCGAAGGAGCTTGAGACCGCTTTCCAAGCAACACTTGAGGAGCTCTATGAGGCATCCCTTTTGGTGCATGTGGTTGATGCTTCAGATCGTGATGCAGTTGGCAAGTATAATGCAGTGCGAGGAATTCTCGGTCAGATGGAGCTCGGTGAAGCTCCGGAGCTAGTAGTGTTAAACAAGATCGACGCCGCGGACCCGGAAGCCGTGAAAAATCTTCAAGCAGAGCTCTCCGGTGTCCCTGTTTCAGCCGCTCGTCGGATCGGTATGGGTGAGCTTCTGAAAGCGATCGAGTCACGGCTCGGTGTGAACTCCAAACAAGATCTGCAGTGCGCTACCCACCACATTGAATCGTAAGCCCGTCGTACCCTAGCTCAATTCCAGCAGGAAGATCCGCGTTCACCTTTTCGTAGTCTATGGTGTGAGTTGTGTGGATTAGGTAGGTCCTCTTAGCTTGCAAACGCTGAGCAATCTCGATCGCTTGAGGAATCGTAACGTGTGTTCGGTGAGGCTCAAATCGAAGACCATCGATGAAGAGGTGCTTCACCCCACAGAGCACCTCCTCACCACGCTCGGGCATACTGTTAAAGTCCGTGGCGTACCCTACATCTCCCACTCGAAATCCAGTGACCGTCATATCACCATGAATAAGAGGAAAGAGCTCAAAAGCTACTCCTTCTATGACGCAGGTCTCATCATTCAGGACGGTGTGAGGGTCAAGCTGCGCGATCATCCCCCCCTGATACCCTGGGCGTGGGTGGAAGATATACGAGAAGTTGTGGGTGATAGCGTCCATTGTCTCAGCTGAGCCGTAACACGATATCCGCTTGCGAGAGGCGAAGTTGAAAGATCGGAGGTCGTCTATCCCAAGGATGTGGTCGGCGTGTGCGTGGGTGAAGAGAACTGAGTCCACCCGGGCTACCTTGTGCTTGAGTGCTTGGTAGCGTAGGTCGGGACCCGCGTCGATAAGTATCACTCGCCCATCGTCGAGCGTGAAGCACGCCGATGTTCGGTCGCGATGATTTCGGGGGTGGGTCGATGTGCATACCTCGCATGTGCATCCCGGAAGGGGAACCCCTGTTGATGTACCTGAGCCGAGCAAGGTGAACTTCATGGGGGCAGTATAGCCGAAAAGATGTGTTGATTGTCCAGGGGGCCTTGGGATGCTCTTCTCTCTTGAAAAGTCTTCTTGAGTGATGGAATGATAGGGAGAGATAGCACGCCTTTCTTGAGGTTCGTATGGCTGAAAACGAGAGCAGTGAGAACAAAAAGTCCTTCCAGGTGGTGGATAAGCGCCGATTCGATTCTACTGGTCACGAAAGGGGGGAGGCTTCGGGACCCCAGCCAGCCACGGCGCACGAGGAGAAAAAAACGGAGTCAGCGGGGCATTTTCGTATGGAAGATTCAAACACGACGGAGCAGGAGGTCACGTTTTCATCTTTTGTAATGTCGCTCGCAACTCAAGCGATGGTACAGCTAGGACAGATGGCACCACCTCCAGGAATGGAGATCCCCGTCGATATCGAATCGGGTAAAGGAACTATCGATATTCTCGGCATGATCCAGCGCAAAACTCGCGGAAATCTCTCGAAAGAGGAGGATAAATTCCTTGAGGATATCCTGCACACCTTGCGCGTCTCCTATGTGAAGCGGGTCAAATCGTCCTGATTACCCGCTCGCCTCAATCGTCCGGGGGCTCTTTTTGCTCTGGCGCGACGCTCCCAACCGGGAAAAAGTTGCCCTTTTTTTGACTCTGCCTATCGGATCGGTGACGCGAGTGTCTGTTTTTTAAGCAGGTAGTTTCTCGTAGAAAGCCTAAGTCACTGAAAGCACGTCCTGCATCCTTTTTTAAGCTCCCTGCATCACGGCCTTTTTAACCTGGCAAGGTTTTCGCATGGAGGATTCCAGTCGTGAAGTTGAGCAGGTGCTCGACTGTTGTCTGGAGGATTGCTGGTATGTCGACCACTAAGAAAACGGATCAGGAGTTGATTGCTGAATTTCAGAAGGGTAACCAACAGAGCTTCGAGGAACTTATCTCTCGCTATAGTAATAAGGTGTTCAGCCTCGCTTCACGCCTCACCCGCAACCCAGAGGACGCTGAAGAGGTCCTTCAGGATGTTTTCGTAACCGTTCACAGAAAGATCGCAGGTTTTGAAGGGAAGTCGTCTTTCTCAAGCTGGTTGTATCGTGTCACCGTCAATGCAGCGTTCATGAAGCTTCGTAAGCGCAAGCAGGATCAGACAGTTCCACTTGAGGAGCTTGTACAGCAGGTTCACGTTGTTCCCGCACTCAAGAGCCCGGAGCATGCGTATGTGGATTCACTCTCCATTCGCAATGAGATGATGGAGGCACTTGAGATTGCGATTCGTAAGCTTCCTGATGATTACCGCCCGGTATTTATTTTGCGGGATGTTGATGGTCTTACGAGCAGGGAGGTCAGCCGGATCCTCGATCTCACCGTTCCAGCCGTTAAGTCGCGACTCCACCGGTCACGACTGATGCTTCGTCGGCGACTCACTCGGTTCTTCGTAGAGCAACGTCCGCAGAATCAGCCGGATGATCTCGATATCGTGGTAGCAAACAGTAAGTAACGATGCGTTGTCATCTCTTGGGGGCGTCCGAAACATAGATGCGTTTCGGACGCCCTCGCGCGTTGTGGTACTGCCGAGGGCGCGAAGAGAACGACTGTACAGATCCCCCTGGGGTAAAGATCTGAAGAGGGGACAGCCAGTTGCACTGGATGCTCCGGGGTTTTGCCTCGCTTTCCCGTTTCCCTGAGTCAGTGTAGTCTCCCCCCATGAAACGGTGGCTCCCCCCGATGGTCTCTTTGTGCGCGCTCATCATGAGCGCATGTTCCTCTGATGAGGCACCTCCACCACCTTTGCCGGGGGGCGCAAGTTCAGTCTCCCGCGGAAGGCAGATCGCCGAGGGGCTCGGATCGTGTGGATTCTGCCACTCGGTGAACGGAAAACCAGGCTCGCCGCTCTCTGGCGGGCGACCCATGAGCGATGTTTTCGGAGATGTTGCGGGACCGAATGTCACAGTGGCGCGATCGGGTATCGGTGACTGGACAGAGGTCGATGTTCGGACCCTGCTTCGCGAGAATAAGCGACCAGACGGGGTCTACCTCTATTCATCCTTCCACAAAGGCCTCGAGTGGATGTCAGACTCTGATGTAACCGCCATCATCACATACCTGAGATCGTTGCCTGCGGTTGAGAGTGATGTAGAGCGGAGAGAAGTTGGCTTCATCGGAAGGAATACGACTGGATTTTTTACCTCGGTACCAGAGGTCATGGGATACGTCCCTCAGATATCAGAGAGCTTCCGGGTAGAGTATGGCGAGTATCTTACCAACAGCGTCGCGGGATGTAACCGGTGCCATGCTCGGCCCGGCGGGACCTTTAGCTCTGACGAGTTCATGGGGGGTGGAGAGGATATCTCGTTCGATGGCGAGGTCAAAGTAGCACCGAACATCACACAGTCGAAGGACACAGGGATCGGGAATTGGAGCGAGGAGGATCTCAAGACCTACCTCCTCACAGGCAGAACACCTGCCGGAAGGACTATCGATGCCCGGTTCTGTCCTGTTGAGTTCTACCAACGCGCCACCCCTGCTGAGATCGACGCTGTTGTTGCATACCTACGAACGGTTCCCGCGATTGAATAGAGAAGCGTCATGGTAGTTCTTGGGATTGAGACAAGTTGTGATGAGACAGGGCTCGCGCTCGTTGAGATAGCCAAGGACGGGACCACAGCCATTCGGGGGGAGGTGCTCGCCTCACAGGTATCTCTCCACGAAAAGTACGGTGGAGTGGTTCCTGAGCTCGCCTCTCGGGAGCACATGCGAAATCTTCCGGTTTTGTGTGAGGAGCTCTTCTCCACTACCGGGGTGTCACTCAAGGATGTGCATGGCATCGGTGTCACCTGTGGTCCAGGCTTGAAAGGATGCCTCCTCATGGGTGTCACGTTCGCCCAGGGGATCGGTACCGCGTATAAGATCCCGATCTTTCCAGTTAACCACATCGAGGGGCATATCCTGTCGGGGGAGTTGCACGAACCGACGCTCAAGCCGCCCTACCTAACTCTAGTGGTATCGGGAGGACACACGGAGATCCTTCTTGTTGAAGGCCTGGGCCGTTATACATGCTTATGCCGAACTCGAGATGACGCGGCTGGAGAGGCGTTCGATAAATCGGCCAACCTCCTTGAGCTTCAATATCCAGGCGGCGCGCGTCTCGCTGGTTTCGCAGACAAGGGCTCGCGCTCTCCGCGCTTTAAAGTTCCACGGGTTGCCCGTGAGATGGATGACTTTAGCTTCTCAGGGTTGAAGACCTCGGTCGCGTTGATGGTGAAGAAGCACAGAGATGAGATTCAAAACGACCCACAACTTTTTGCCGACGTTTGCTGGGCGATTCAGGATGGAATCGTTGATCCTCTTGTCGTTAAGGTCTCTCGCGAGGTCAAGGCGCGAAAGCTTCCACTCGTTGTGTGCGGTGGAGTATCAGCGAATTCGGCTCTGCGAAAACGACTCACCGAGGTGTGCCCTCAAGTGTTCTTTCCACCGATGAAGCACTGTATCGATAACGGAGCGATGATCGCGTACGTCGCAGCACGGTACCTGAACGAAGGGATCGCTCCGCCTCACATCGATATCTTTAGCCGCTGGCCCGTTGAGACCTTAGGCGATTTTTACGGGGTGACGCATGGCTAAGGGGTATAAACGAGAGCGGGCGAAGGATACCCTGCGGGATCTAGACGTGCGACCAACTAAGGAGAGGGGGCAGAACTTTCTTATTCGTCCCGAGATCCCGCAAGCGATCGCAGAGTTTGGGAATGTCCCAGATGACGCACACGTTGTGGAGATCGGCCCCGGTACCGGAGCGCTCACCGAGCACTTGGCGCGCTTTAAGAAACTCACCCTGATCGAGATAGAGCCCAAGTTCTGCGAGCTGCTCGCGACCAAGTTTCCGCATGCGCAGACCGTGAACGCGGACGTGCGCACCGTGGATTTTGCGTCGATTGGATCTGACCTCTATGTATACGGAAATATTCCATACGTCTTCTCGTCAGAGATCGTGTTCCACCTCATCAAACACCGATCGCAGGTGAAGCAGGCGGTCATGATGGTACAAAAAGAGTTCGCTGAACGGCTCGCTGCGCCGACAAGCACCCGAGCCTACGGAAGTATCTCGGTCTCGGCGCAGCTCTTCGCTGACATCGAGCTCGGGATGATAGTTCCTGGCGATGCCTTCCATCCTCCCACCGAGGTGCAGTCGCGAGTGATGAAGATATCTTTCCTCGAAAAGCCTCGCGCGCACGTTCCGGATTATGATTTTTTTCAAGTCGTCGTGCGCGCAGCGTTCTCGCAGCGGCGCAAGAAGCTCATCAACAGCCTCATGTCGCAGGGGCGATGGCCGAAGGAGCGCATCCTTGAAGCGCTTGAGCGGGCAGGAATATCGGCTGATGTGAGAGCTGAGACGCTGAGTGTAGAGGCGTTTGCGCGATTGACGGATGCGTTCACGCGATAGTTCAATATCTCTGCACCACCGAGAAAATCCAGTTGTGTCAGATATCTCAAGTAGAGTCCTTTTCGATAGGAGCGCCGGAAGACGTCCATGATTCCTGAAGCCTCCTCGGAATAGGCGAAACTCAAACCTGGACGAGATCCATTATTCGAACCATACTCAGCCGGCATGACCACCTATGAAACCTTTGCTATCCTCTCGGGCCTTATCATGGTGGCCTTAGAGCTTGTGCTGCGGGCGCTGCAGAGGGAGAGGGACCAAGGGTGGTACCTCTCCGCGCTCGGGTCGTGGGCGGGTGGATTAGTGCTCCTCCCCTTTATCCCCTACGCAACTCTCAATTTGTCTCCCCTCACGGTCGTCTTGCTTATCATCGCAGGAACTTCGTGGGCGATTAGCGTTATCGCTGATGCCAAGAGCTATGTCACTTTGCCTGTGGGATTGGGGGCGTTGTTGACCTCGCTGCGCACTATCCTTCTGGTGATTATCGGGGCTGTGTTCTTTGGAGAGCCATTTACCCCACGAGATGTCCTCGGCTCAGTGCTTGCAATCGCCGGAGTTTTGGTTGTGTGTGCGCGGATTCCGGGAGGAAACCTGAACGGCGTGTGGATACGGTTGGTTGGAGTGTTTGCAAGCGGAGCGGCGATCGTCACTGAAAAAGCTCTAGCTCAGAGAACCGCCATAGAGTTGGTCATCGCGGGTGGCTATATCATTCCGGGTGTTTTGTACGTTTTCCTTAGGCCCAAGAATTGGCGAGAGCAGCTGCGAATGGGCTCACCGCGTCGGCTGCTGTTGCTTGGGGTTTACGTGCTTCTCTACATGGTGATAGGTCCGGTCTTTGTGCTCGCGTTCGCGTTTGGCAACCTTGGAGAGACCTTTGTTATCTTTCAGAGCCGGTTGGTGCTCACCACGCTTCTCGGCGCTCTGATCCTTCATGAGCGTGCAGGGCTTGCCACGAAATTATTTGGCATGAGCGTCACACTTGTGGGGCTCTACCTAGTGATGGGATAGGTCCAGGGCGATCAAAACTAAGTGTATCAAGGTCGCCGCTGCCGCTGCAGAGCCACTGCGGTTCCAAGCAAAAGAATCACGGGAACCAGGAGTGCCATAGGCACGAACGATGGAGCGATCTTTCGAACCCAGATGTTCAGCAGATAGCTCTGACTCAACGCAAAATAGAGACCGAGTGTAAGCGTGAGGTGCTTGAGACGTTCATCCGGGCTTGCGGCAGGCTTCATGGAGAGGACCGCCAGGGGGATAATCATCCATGCAAGGTGGTGGAACCAGACGATCGGAGATGCGACGACCATACAGGTAATCAGGAATCCGTAGGCGCGTAGGAGGGCATTCCCACCTTGAGAGCGGATCGTCAACGTACCGATGAGAGCGAAGAGTCCCATTGCCAGCTTTATGAGTAATCGCGCAAGGGGGATGTCGGCGATCCCGAGAGGGGCTAAAAGCGCACGGTTGAGGTCAAAGTTAAAAACGTGTCCCTGGAATACTGCGTCATCAACGGTCTGAGTCACTGAATAGGCAAAATCGACAAAGGGCTTCACACCGCCGCCAAAGATAACGGTGAAGAGTGCTAGAAGGAGCGACGTGGCTCCGCACGCCCCCAGAAAACGCCACCTTTTGAAGATGATCGGCGCGAGGAGTAAGATAGCTGGACTCATCTTGATCTGTATCGCGAGCGCCAACATCGCCCCGCCAAAGAGGTCATTGCCGCGAGTGCTGGCATAGGTCGTAAGTGCGAGGAGCGCCAACACTATCGCCGTGACCTGACCATCTCCATTTCCAACGTAGAGCGGCTCGAAACAGAGCACGAAGAATCCGATACTGATAGTTCTTGCTGCGAGTGAGCGAGTGTCCCACCACGACGCCTCAACTATCTTTGCCAAACTAACGCTCGTCACCAGCATGAGGGTGAAATTGAGCAGACACCATCCTAATTTCACGACTGGGGCACTCAGGTCAGCGCAGAGCGAGAGCACGTGAGCAAGGAGGGGAGGGTAGAGGTAGTAGAGTTGAATCGACCTGCCCCACCTATCAGTTGTGGTAAAGGTTGTGTGATAGATGTCCTCCCCCTGAGTGAGTGCGCGGGCAGCTTGAAGATAGACATCGAGGTCGATTAAGGCTCGAGAGCTTGCGTCGATAACATAGACGTAGAAAGCGATGACGAAGGCGAGGCTAGCCCCAAGCGCAATGAGACCGCGGTGCTTGAAGATAGAGCTGAGAGACATAGCCTCGACAGGGTAGCTTTTTTACGCCCCTGACGCATCCTAAGAAACTAGTGGTAGAGTGAATTTTCGCGAGCCTATGTAGAGGATGTCTCCCCCTTGCGCCGTTTCAGGGTGAGTCAATCGGAGAGCAGGTTCGGTCGACCGCAGGATGAAAGCTCGCGTCTCTTGCGAGGTTGGCGTCACGAGGTAGCCACCTTCAGTGCGAGCGATCGTCACCTTTTCATTAATTGTAATCGGAGCTTTAAGGGGGGCTGCAAGAAGAGAGGCTTTAAACGCGGTCTCCTCCTCCTCAGTTTGAGAACCGCGCACGACAGCGAGGGCTGCTTCACGCTTATCTTTGTAGAGGTTCACAAAGTGCCCGTCGGAGAGGTCTATGCCGAGTCGCTCGAAGAAGAGCGCTGCGTCAGCCCTAGGATCGATCTCGTTTTTTCCGCCAAAGAGGGGAGTGTAGTCGGAGATCGCCCCCCGGTTCATGTCTTGGAGGGCACGGATATACTCCCCTGCGCAGATCAGGGCGAGATTTTTGTGCCATGTGTTTAGGAGTTGTTCCTCGGCAGCGTTTGATGGCGTCCGTCCCTCCCTCAGAGCCCCGAGAGCAGGACTAATCTCGCGCGGTGATGCATTGAGCCCCGATGCGCGGGCAACCTGAGCTAAATTCATGACAACCGCTTCAGGAGTAATCTGATCGAGGTATGCGACGGTGTTTATGGAGAGGGTACATCCCGCTGCCGCGAGCTCTTTTGACTCTTTCTTCAGAAGCTCCAGAGCCGCCAGAGGATTTTCATCGCGGACCAAGGCCACGGACTGGACGACAAAATGTTTGAGGGACTCGAATTGAGCTCTCTGGAGTCCCGCCTCGCCGTGAATGGATCGCATACTGCGGTGTGCGTCTTTATCTCCGAGCAGGATGCTTTGGTGGAATATGAGAGAGCCCTCTTCTACAGAGCCGCGTGGATGTGGAATTACAAAACGCTCGCCATCTGAGCCTATCTGGATGGTAGCTCCTGGTTGAACTCTCTTGCTCCCGATGATTCGATCGAGGGTTCCATCCGGATTCACCTCAAAGATCGGGTGTGGGCCAGCCATGCCTGGTATCGCCAAGATTCTTAGCTGAAATTCCCCGGGTGCAAGCTCCGAGCGCTCAAGAATCTGTATGGTGATGTGGCAACGGCTTACATGGCTGTCGCATGATGCTTCTATCTTTCGACCCAAGACTAGGGTGTCCCCAACCTTCGCCGAGGCGATGATCTCGGCGAGTTTTTCGGCAGCGTTTTGTGGATGAGGATTATTCGCCAAAGGAATCTTCACCGGGCAGAATGGGGAGAGAGCCACCCAATCGCCGGAGTTGAGCACAACCGGTCCGTGGATATTCGGATGCATCTCGATCTCTGCCGAGCTCGGAATGTGGCCGGAGTCGCAGTAGGTCGAGTTTCGGGGAGGTAGGCCCGCATAGACACGGAAGGAACCGCCTGTTTCCTTTCTGAATGAGACTATGGGACTCCGCCTCTCGTCAGCGATCTGCCCCTTTTGCCCATCAGCCAGGACGTTTCCCTCTCGGTCGATGTAGAGGCACTTGTAGTTGGGAAGATTTTGAAGCTCGCGCGACAGGGATTGTGGAAGCGTTGGCGCCGGTGGTGGTGCGATGTGTTGAGGATCTTGAGGTTGTTCGGGCTGAGAAAGCGGCTTGGAGTGAGTTAACCGATCGGACATGTTCTCGTCTCTCCCAGACGGATAGCCTTCAGGCCGAAGCGAACGATAATCGCTTCACCGACGTTGGAGCACTGTCCTGAAGAGACAAAGAGAAGGGTCTCTCGTTTCGGTATCGCTCCAACGTCGGTAATTCATGTGTGAGAGCTCAAAGCTCTCGCAGACGAAGTATTACGAAGCGAGCTTAACCTGGGCAAGCCCTGAAGTTGCAAGCTTCTTCGCGGCCTTCGAGTTAGCGAAGAAATCTTCTGGGATGTCTCCGATCAACTTCACGACGGACTCACGCTTAACGCGCCAGTCAGAGCCGAGCTTGAAACCATC
>JALRCK010000369.1 GCA_023262305.1 Deltaproteobacteria bacterium | reverse complement strand
AAGAAGCTCATCGCCGGCCTCGGCGTATCACGAAAGCAGGAATATGCAACATTTGCTCTGACCGGCGGGAGCATACAGAGCTCAGTTCCTTCAACGGACCCAATAGGAAAGTTTATTAACGATCAGCAGGTCGGATTGAGGAATAGGGGTGGGGCCACGGTTAAGGATTGGGATGGAACTGTCTACAACGCTCAATCTGGAGTTGATATTCGGGCTGTATCTGGTTGGGGCGTTGACCCCTTGACCGGCTCATCACTAGGAAACCCAAGAGTCGCGGCAGTTATTGATGATGGGTTCAATTTAAAAGATGGGGAGTATCTTCCGAATCTCTATAGGAACGTTCGTGAGGTGCCGTGTAACGGCAAAGATGATGACTTCAACGGATTCATCGATGATTATCAGGGATGGGATTCCGTGCTGGGTCACGGGTGTGTGTCCAAAGGGGCTTTGAAGGAGACTATTGAGAGCGCCGCCAGACAGGGGCATGGTACTCATGTGGCGAGTATTATGGCTGCAGCCATCCCCACAGTTGCACCCACAGCGGACCGCGCATCCCAAACGAGCAGTGCGATAGGAGTGGCACCGATGGTATCGCTCCTGCCGATCAAGGCATTCAAAAACGACATCGGAGCCTTTGACTCTGAGAGCCTCATAGAGGCTTATCGATACCTCCGTACTCTCAAGACACAAGGCGTTAACGTGGTGGTGGTGAACACGTCGTACACCGGGGCGTGTGAGTTGATGACTGAGTTAGAGCGGGAAGAGATCGAGGCGCTGGTGAATGCTGGGATCACTGTTGTAGGGGCAGCGGGGAATGACGCGCGGTCAAATGATTCTGTTCCTATGTGCCCAGGAAACCTAGGTGCGGATCCGCAAAGAAATCCGCTCGGAGTGATGGGAATCCTCTCCATCGCCAACGCGGCACCCGGGCCCGTTTCAAGCAACCGCTGGGCAAACGGGCCTTCATTACATCCCTGGTCCAATTTCGGTAGGGCGCTCGTGAATACCGCGGCTCCGGGGACCGTAGTGTTCGCCAATAAGGAGTTTCGCTCGGGCACCTCGATGGCAGCCCCTCACGTTTCCGGTATCGTTGCGCTCATGTACTCTGTAAATCCATTTATTACTCCGCCAGAGGTAGAGCAGATCCTCAGTAATTCCTCGATGTCAACCAATTTCGGTTTCCCTGTCAGGAGTCAGGGATTACTGAACGCCGAGAGGGCGGTCAAAGCCGCAGCTTCGTCGGCTATTGTTGGTATCGTGCGCTATGACGGAAGACCGCTCCCAAAGGCTGTGCTGACCATGAAGGCGGGAGGGGTCACGGTGCAGTCTCTCTCCGACTCCAGAGGTGTGTTCTTTTTCAAGCGACCCCGCACGGGAACGCCGCTTGAGATCAGCGCTCAAAAGGAGAAGATATTCTTTGAAACACAAACGAGTGAAAACAAGTCACCAAGCACTCCCCCGCGGTTTGTGTTCGAGGGCGAAAATAGCCATGAGGAGGGGGGTGTGAGCCAAGGACCTCGGGGCGCAGCACTACGATAGTGAGCCCGGAGGCGGCATCTCGCACGACACAAAGAGCCGTCCAGAGCTAAAAGGTTAGTGTTCTAGGTGGCTTGCATGTGATCCTTTTTTTTGATTCCAAGCACCTCCACCGCTCCACCGCGAATCTTACCTAAAGGAAAGCCTGGCGAAATCTCTTCACTTTCTCGCTTCGGTATGATTTTGCCGCGCCTCCCTGGGGAAGGTGTGCCCGTTTCATGATTAGACCGCTCTCAAAACTCGTGCTTCTGATGCACGCCGTGGTGGTGTTTATCACCCCTGCCTTCGCGCAACAGGGATCGGTGGCCACAGCGTTCGTTGTTGAGGGGAGTGTGAGCGTGCGTCAGGGTAGCTCTCCCGATTGGAAACCTCTCACTAAAGGGATGCCCGTACACGAGGGCGATACGATCAAGACCGGAGATGACGGAAGGACTGCCCTGGAGTTTGTGGACGGTGCCTTTGTGCGGCTAGGTCGATCCACTGCTATTACCATCAACGCAGTCTCTCCCCTAGGAGAGCCTCAGGTAACACAAACGATTGGTAACTCCTATTTCTTCTCGCGAGGCGCTCGGCGCGAGCCTCGAATTAAGACTCCGCTCGTGAACGCCACTATTCGTGGAACGGAACTCGTGGTGGCGGTATCGCCAGACAAGACCTCCATCGATGTGCTGCACGGAAGCGCCGCCGTCACGGATGGCTCCCGCGAAGAGATAGCCGTTGCTGGCGAAAGTGTTACAGCCAAGCGGGGAGAGCCCCTCTCGAAGTCGATACTGGTGCGACCTGCTGACGCCGTACAATGGATGGTGAGGTTTCCATTCATAGTGACAGCGTTGGATCTCGCGCCGTCGGCTGATAGCGAGTGTTCCGCTTCCTGTGTAGCAGCTATCCAACAGGCTATCGCGCGAAGCGCATCTAGCTCGCTGTATGACGCGGTGAATTCCTTGCCGGCTGACGTGCGGAATCTTCCCCGAGGCAGGATCCTCAGAGCGATAGCTTTGTGGTCAGTTGGGGATAAAGCCGCAGCGCTGAACGAGCTGAAAACGCTTCCGCCGCATCTTGGAGGTCGTGACGCTGCACTTCGTCATATTCTCTATGGATACTCCGATGTGGCCGAGAGTAATCCGAGCGGTGCCGAGGCTAACCTTGAGCAGGCGGAGGGCTACGTTCCTGGCATGGTCAACGCGCTCAACTTGCGCTCGTATATTTGCCAGGCGAGGGGAGATATCGATGGGGCCTTGCAGGTTTCTCAGCAGAATCGATCAGAGCATGGCTCGATCGCGCCGCTGTATGACCGAGAGGCAGAGATGCTGCTCTCGTCAGATCGTTGGGAAGAGGCCGAGGGGCTCTTAGCAACGCGCTCCGTGCAGTTCGGAGAGAGCGCTATGTCGTCAACGCTCGCTGGCTTCGCGGCACTGTCCGCGCGAGACTTTGACGAAGCCCAACGTCACTTTGAGAGGATAGCTCTCAACCGCTCCCGTATGTTGGAAACGCCTTGGTTGCGGCCCAAAGCCGAGACTATAGAGTCGCTCAAAAGAACCTCTCCCAGGCGATTCAGATGGATCCATCGGTTGCGGTGTATCGATCCTATCTCGGAAAGCTTTTCTTCGAGGATGAAAACTCTCCCAAGGCGCTGCAGGAGTTTGACGCAGCGGCGGAGATCGACCCGCTCGATCCGACACCGTATCTCTACCGTTCGTACGCTCGAGTAGCAG
>JALRCK010000368.1 GCA_023262305.1 Deltaproteobacteria bacterium | reverse complement strand
ATCGGCAGTGATGCGGCGTTTATTCAAACGATCCGCCAGCAGCTCCCCGGCAAGCTGATCGTGTGCATCCTCTCCCAGCAGATCTACTCCTTTGGCCTTGTAGAACAGCTCGGTCGACTCGGTGTTGATGACGTGCTGATGGAATCGGCGACATCGGATGAGTTCTTCCGTCGGCTCGTTCTCTTGCAGCGCCGATTGAACGACAAGCAGAAGGGGAGGCTCGTTGTTGTGGGCGCCGCTCGCGGTGGTGTTGGTGTGACCTTTGTCGCCGCCAGTATTGCAGAAGGGTATCTCGCCAAAAACAAGCGCGTCTGTGTGGTTGACTGCGATGTTATTTCTCAGGACCTTACGCGCTTCTTGCAGGTGCGACCTCATGTGAGTGAGCCGCTGAGGCTTTTGGTCGACCAGCAGCGCGTTGTTACCGTTGAAACGGTGAACGAGTGTGCACAGCCGGTGTGGAGCGATGAGCCTAACATCGTGTGCGTGCCACCGGCAGCTGGGCAGGATGAGTCGGTGTTCTCAACACCGCGCGCCGCTCGGGCGTTTGTGGCGGTGCTTGAGGCGTTACAGACTCAACACGATGTGGTCGTCGTTGATATCGCCTCACTTCCAACCCTCGCAGCGAGTGCGCTTTATCAGGTCGCCGACGAGGTAGTGTTCGTAGCGAATCGAGACCCAGCGGGTGCATTTGCGCACCGTCAGGCGTTGCTGCACATCTCTGGCTACCTCCGCGCCGACGCGACGCTCACAACCGTCATTAACGATAACAGCCTGGTGAGTGCGTCCCTTGAGATCATTCGAAACGAAGCGCTCGCTGTTCCCGGAAGAGATCTCAATGAGGTCGTCATTCCGCGGAATCTCAAAGCGGGCAGGTGGGCGTGCAGTGGCTGCACACCGTATCAATTTCTCAGTCGAAACTTCGATCAGCTCTTGGATGAGAGGGTAGGGGAGAGTGCCTCCACGACTCCGTCTCGGCGCGCGTGGTTCGCTTCGATAGTGGCGAAGGTGCGTGCCTTCCGTGAGGTGTTTCGACTGGGGAAGAGAAAGGGCGCTGTTGTTGTGACGTCGGAGCCCCTCAAGCCCCAACCCCTTCGGTTTCCGGAGATCGGATACGAAGGCGGAATGCTTGAGGAGGGATCGCTTGTGTCACGACCGGTGCTGCTCTCGTGACGGCATACGCGAGGGAGAATGAAAACGTCTAAGCCAACTTTGGAGAAGCTACGATGAGAACAGCGAAGAACAAGAACGAGAAGGGTTATACACTTCTTGAGTACTGTGCGGGGGCGGCGATAGTGCTCTCAGTGGTGTTTGGTACACTCACAACTGTTAAGAGCAGCCTTACCGAATTTCTATCAAAAGTGACAAGTTGGGCACAAGACTTCAATGTAACGACGGGTCAGCCCGGCGGAAAATAGGACGGTCTCCTCTATGGTCGCTCGTTCACCCACCCCCACCTCCCGTCGCGCTGTAAACGCTAGCCGCTATCTCGGTCTCATCGTCATGAGCATCGGGATAGGTGGTGCCGCGTATATGAGTGGCAAGGGGAGTGCTCCTGAGGTGAGGAGCGAGCAATCACGCGTCTACGTTCCTGAGTTTAATGTCGTTGAGGTTCCGGTGCCTGATCGCCCGGTAGGCGCGGGTGTTACGATGCGCGATGTTCCGATCCGGCTTGAGAAGTTCCCCGAGCACCAGTTGCCGCAGGGAGTGGTTCGAGATGTTGGTCGGGTTCGTGACGCAGTGACGCTCGTAGCCTTGCCGGGCGGGTTGCCGATCCTCGATGTCAATTTAGGTTCCCCCGATGAAGCGTCGAACCCGCTCGTTGGTCGTATTCCACCTGGGATGCGGGCGATGACGGTGCGGGTCGACGCGACATCAGCGGTTGAAGGGTGGGCTCGCAGTGGTTCGGTCGTTGATGTTCTCCTCGTTGATAAAAATAAGACGACGGTGGTAGCCGAGAACGTCAAGATCATCTCTACCGAACGATCACTCTCGGCTGCTGTAAGTCTCGACACAGAGGCGCCTATCCCGAGCACGGTCACGCTCCTTGTAACTCAGGAGCAGTGCCTTGCGATCAACACCGCTGTTGCGGTTGGAAAGATCGCTTTTGCTCTGCGAGGAGGCGCTGATGGCGAACGGTGGACTAATGGAGAGTTCGATGCAGAGGACTTAAGCGGCTCATCAGGAAAGAAGGCGAATGCAAAGGTTGAGGGTGTCATCTCATTTGGCCGGGGGAGCGATAAGCGAAACTACGCTCTCGTCGATGGGCGATGGATCCCAGCGGACACCGTTCCGGCCGGCTTCTTCGTCCATAAGGAATCAAACGGTGGAGGAACTGATTGAGCGAGAGCACCCAAACCGCGCGTAACTCCCCGACCCTCTCGCCTGTTCTGTCGCAGGTGCTTGAGGAGGTCCGGCGCACCATGAGTTGGCGCGCCAGCGAAACCCACAACGGAATAAAGTCGGTTGATGTACTCGCCACGGTGCACGAAGCAGCTCACCGACTCGGGGTATCGCTCTCAAGCTTTGAGCGAGACGAGATCCTCGTTCACCTTGAGAGTGATGGGCAGCACTTCGGGGTGTTGCAGCCCCTCATCGATGACCCATCAGTTTCAGACATTATCATCTCTAGCTTTTCAAAGATCTCCGTACAGCAGGGTCGGCGCAGCGTTCGCACGCAGGTGCGATTCGCCGACCAGCGCTCGTACGAGGCGTTCGTGGAGAGGCTTCTTCACCGGGCAGGCACATCGTATTCAACGAAGCAGCCTATCGCGGATGGAATGGTAGGCTCACTCGTGCGTGTTCACGCCGTTCACAAGTCGCTCTGTGATGAGGGCCCATACGTGACGATTCGCGTCAACAGATTTACCTCGGTGTGCATCGATGATCTCGTTCGGGTAGGAATGGCACCCCGAGCCGTCCTCGATTACCTCCGCGCAGTGGTCGGTCTTGGAAAAACCCTCTTGGTTGTTGGCGAGGTGGGCACCGGAAAAACCACATTGGCGCGGGCGCTCGCCGGAACGATACCCCAAGATGAATCGGTGCTCGTGATAGAGGACACTCCAGAGATCCGGCTTGAACATCCGCATGTCCGATACATAACCACCCGCGAAGAGAACCTTGAGGGTGAAGGAAAGGTCTCTCCAGCGCAGTGCATCCGAGCGGGGATGCGCATGGCGATGAACAGGGTGATCTTTGGAGAGATTCGAGACTCGGAAGCCGCTGAGGCCTTTGTCGATGTGTGCGCTTCGGGCCATCCTGGGCTCTC
>JALRCK010000367.1 GCA_023262305.1 Deltaproteobacteria bacterium | reverse complement strand
TTGAGGTCGAGGGAGGGGACGAGAAGTGGTGCCTCAAGATCCTGCGCCATGAACTCGGTCACGCCATCGAGAACGCGTACAGAACGCGCCGACTCCTGGTGCGACGCAAACTCTTCGGCAAATCAACGGAGCCATACCCCGAGTACTATTCGCCACGACCGTACAGTAAAAGCTTCGTGCTCCATCTCGATCCGTGGTACGCCCAGAGCCATCCCGATGAGGACTTCGCCGAAACCTTCGCCGTATGGCTCACTCCAAACTCGCAATGGCGTGAACGGTATGCCGGATGGCCAGCCCTCAAGAAGCTTGAGTACATGGACGCCCTCATGCAGACGCTTCGGGGCAAGGCACCACCGGTTCAAAACGCAAAGATCCTCGATCCTCTCTCGAAATACACAAAGACCCTCGGCGAGCACTATGAGAGCCGCAAGAAAAAGTACGGAAAAGAACACCCGTCATTCTACGACAAAGATCTCCGCATCCTCTTCTCGTCAGCCCCTGAATTCGCAAAGAACCCCACCGCTGCTTCCATGATTAAACGGCGTCGCAGGACGATCCGAGCTACCGTTTCCCGCTGGACGGGAGCCTACCAGTATACTACTGATCAGGTACTTGACGCGATCGTTCAGAGGTGTGCCGAACTAAACCTTCGGTTAACCTCTCCGGAGGATATCGCGTTGAAGGAGTTCACCGTGCTTCTGACGGTGCAAACTATGAACTACCTCCACAGTGGACGCCATCGAATAGCGCTATGAAGAAGCTTCGCGTACTGTGCCTGACCCACGAAGAGTTCGTGCCACCCGATCACGTTCCCGCCAATCAGAGCTTTCATCACGAGCCGTGGCGCACCGAGTACTATGTGCTTTCAACCCTCAAGAGGCTCGGCCATGAGGCTATAGTGCTGGGTGTACGCTCAGACCTTGAGCTGATCCGAACCACAGTAGTTGAGTTCAAGCCCGATATCATCTTCAACCTCCTCGAGGAGTTTCACGATCAGCCGATGTACGATCAAAACGTGGTCAGCTTCCTTGAGCTCATACCGGTGCCGTACACCGGTTGTAATCCTCGCGGCATGGTTCTCTCGCGCGACAAGGCTCTCACGCGCAAGATCTTAAGCTACCATCGAATCCCTGGACCTGATTTCACTATCTTTAAGCGCGGACGAAAGGTTAAACGACCAGCAAAGCTTAACTTCCCACTCTTCGTTAAATCACAGATTGAGGAGGCATCACTCGGCATCTCCCAGGCGAGTGTCGTTGAGAACGATCAAGATCTCGCTGAGCGCGTTCGCTTCATGCACGAGAAGTACCACACCGATGTTATCGCAGAGGAGTATATCGAGGGACGAGAGCTCTACGTCGGCATCTTCGGTGACGATAGGCTCACGGTGCTTCCGATCTGGGAGCTCCTGTTTGCCAACATGCCGGAGAACAAGCCTCGCATCGCGACGCGGCGAGTCAAGTGGGACGCAAAATACCAAGAGAAGCACGGAATCTCTTCGGCGCCGGCGAAGGGGATATCTCCCGAGCTGAGAGCGCGGATTGAGTCGATCTGCAAGCGCGCCTATCGCGCCCTTGGAATCTCGGGGTACGCACGAATGGACCTGAGACTAAAGGCAAACGATGAGGTTTATATCATCGAGGCGAACCCAAACCCAGAGATCGCCAAGGGCGAGGATTTTGCCGATTCCGCTCAAGAGTTCGGTTGGTCGTATGAGGAGCTCATTAAACGGATCCTCTCTCAGGGGCTCAATCGATCGTAGGAGGGGCGTATGCGAAGATTCTTATCCCTAGTTGGAGTGGTGCTTCTGTCGATTGGGTTGTACCAAGCAAACGAGCTCAGTAGTTTCCTCGCTCGCGCTACTCCTGTTACAGCGGTTGTTACCTCTGTTGAGGTGCGCTCAGGGCCCCCGAAGCCGACGCAGAATACTCCGGTGCATGTTCGATTCAGCTTGCCAGGCGGAGAAGAGGTGGCTGCAATCACCCACATGCCACTTCTAAGGAAGGTCAAGGATGGAGACTCCATCTCTCTCCTGGTTGACCCTTCAAACCCACAGGTCGTCAAGCTCCCCTTCCTCTCTGAGCTGTGGGCGACCCCGTTAGCCTACCTCCTTTCCGGTTTGGTTTTGGTCTGCGCCGTGCTCTTCCTCAAGGTTAGGAGCGGGGATTTCAATCGGGTTCCCGAGACTCGTTAGAGCGGTGTTGGAGCTGGCAGTGTCGCAAATGGTACGCTCCTGCTCGCCCGTTCCGGACCCGAGATCGCCTCGTACAAGCCCTTTCGGTTCCAGTTGAGTCGGGTTAGCCTTCCTGAAGAAGCGAGTCAAAGAGCACCACCATGGAGGAGATATGTCACTCTCGCGTTTATTTCTCGGGCTTATACTGAGCACAACACTTGGCTGCGCAGGCGCCAAGTATCATCGAGAGCAGGTCTCTGGCGACCGCGAAACCGCCCTTACGGTTGGTCAGGTCCAAAAGGAGATTCGAGTTGGCATGGCGAGCGCTGACGTCGCGGCCGCCCTCGGCTCCCCGAACATCGTAACGACCGACGAAGAGAGGCGCGAGCAGTGGATCTACGACAAAATTTCTACCGAGCGTGCTTACTCCAGCGATTCAGGCGGCATCCTCACGCTCATCTTCGGAAGTGGTAGCATCAACGACAACGGTGGAGGGGGCGGGCTCTTTCCATCGTATTCCGGCGGCAGCGGAGCAGCGTCGTCTACTCAGAAAACCTTGACCGTTATCATTAAGTTCGACCACAGCCATCGGGTACGGGACTTTGCCTATCACGCCTCGACATTCTAACGGAACGAACGATGCGGTTTAGGGCAGTCGTCCTTACGATCATCCTCCTCTGTGGGCCACTCGGCTGCGTTAACGAGCGCGCTCGAGAGGCCTTGACGATCCAGCCCGGGGCGATTGAGTTGCGACGGCTACAGACTCGTCGGTTTGAAACCCAGGACGAGCACGAACTCCTCTCAGCGTCGCTCGATGTTCTGCAGGATTTGGGTTTCGAAGTCGATGAGAGCGAGCCCGACCTCGGCTTGATCGTTGCATCAAAGAACCGTGATGCGTCGTCTACCGGCGAGATGCTCGCCGCATTTATTGTGGGCGCAGCAGGGGACACCGAGGTAACCTACGATGTCGAACAAAAGATTCGAGCTTCTGTTGTTACGAAGCCCGTCGGAAAAGGGGGCACTACAGTTCGGGTCACGTTCCAAAGGATGGTGTGGAACAATCAGGGAGCGATCTCGGGCACCGAGAGCATTGAGGAGCCTG
>JALRCK010000366.1 GCA_023262305.1 Deltaproteobacteria bacterium | reverse complement strand
CGGTGAACTGCTTGAGGTCTCGCCGTTTGTTTCGATCTCGCCAAATACTGGGGCGCAAAGCTCTCGGAAAATATCTCGACGGGCGTGGATTAACCTTTTTAATAAGGCGTTCTAGAGGCATTCATTTACCGAGCTTTACCACTAAAACAAGGTGTGGCACATTCTGGTGCATGTCAGATGAAATTGTTCGCACCAATATCTTCTCCCGTTCCCCCCTTGAACCCCTTCGCGGTTACTCTCGCGCAGTGCAAGTAGGCGACCACCTCTTCGTCTCAGGAACTACCGCAATGAATTTCAAGGGCGAGGTTGTTGCTCCAGGCGATGCATACGAACAAACAAAAGCAGTATTGGTCGCAATCAGAACTGTCCTCACGAGCCGCGGTTTTTCACTGGAAGATGTTGTACGAACTCGATTGTTCGTAACTAATATCGCCAAATGGGAGGACTACGCCCGGGCGCACCGGGAATTTTTCGGAACCGTGCGGCCTGCCAGCAGTATGGTACAGGTCGTGAAGCTCGTAGACCCGCGGCTCGTTGTAGAGCTTGAGGTCGACGCCATTCGTGGCGCGACGATGCAAGATACTGCATCGATTGAGTATTAATCCAACCCTGTTTCTGTTCCGCCGTGAGTCGGCCACCCTTGACGGCGGCTCGCCGTCCAGTTAACCTCCAGCTCGACTCTTATCCAGAGAGGCAGAGGGACCGGCCCGATGAAGCCTCGGCAGCCTGAGATTAACTCAAGGTGCCAATTCCGGCAGACGCATTCGCTCAGTAATGAGCGAGGGAGCATTCTGGAAGATGAGAGAGATGTGTGCTTTTCATAAGCATCATTCGCTGTCTCTTCCCTTTTGATAATCCCCCAGCGTTACAGATAAAAGCATGGATAGTGAGTCACTTTTAAAGGTGATTCATGAATTTCGTTCCTTCCCCAGAGACGACCACCGGAGAAACCGCCCCCGCGCGTCCCCCGAGTCAGAGCCCTTTCATCCCGTTGGATGATTTACAGAAACTGGTGGCACCCGTCACTCAACGTCCAGTGACACTCACACACTCTGACCGCATCCGAGCGTTTGAGGCTGACATACCGCAAGCCCTGCGCAATCCGGCTAGGATCGTAGCTGAACCGATCGCGCCTGCTAACGCCACTACATACGGATCAAAGACCCTTGAGGAGTTCGCAGAGCTGAAGCGCCGAGAGGCCGCTAAAATACTTCACCCCCAAGAGGCAGAGTATGTGAGGTACGGAACTGCGACGAGTCGTCGCGTGGAGAAGAAGCTCGCTCAACTTGAGGGTGGCGAGATGGCGCTCGTTTTCCCCAGCGGAATGGCAGCGATTGAGAAGGTCATCGATGCGTTAATTCCAAACACAACTCTTCAGAAGGCTCACTTCATCGTAGGCACTGAGGGATATCGCCAGACGAGAAACATCCTCGAGAGACTCGTCTCGCGGGGGTGGATTGAACTCTCCGTCATTCCCATGGACCACTTTGACCGCGTACAAGAACACCTTAAGCCAAATACGGCAGCTATTTTCTTTGAGACCCCTTCAAATCCGTACCTCCGAGTTATTGATGTGGCGAATGTGAAGAGACAGGTCGTTGAGTCAGGATCTCAGGCGCTGGTCGTTGTCGATCACACATTCGCAAGCCCTCTCAACCAGAAGCCCCTAGAACAAGGAGCGGACCTAGTAGTTCCCTCTCTCACCAAATACATCGGCGGAAACAATCAGGTGCTCGCCGGTGCCGTGGTAGGGCGCAAAGAGCTTGTGCTTCGCGTCTTTGAGCTTCGCAGCCAGAGTGCAATAGCGCGAGACGATGAATGCAGGCGAATCGAGGAAGGTCTAGAAGACCTGGCTGAGCGGATCGAGCTCCACAATCGCAACGGTGCTCATGTTGCCCAGCTCCTTGCTCGCAACCCCAACGTGCATCAAGTCTGGTACCCCGGTCATGAGTCGCACCCGGATTACGAAGTAGCCGTGAAACAGATGAGTGGATTCGGAGGAGTCGTGACGTTCCGATTGAAGGCACGTGACTTCCACGACGTAGCAGCGTTCACAAACGCGTTCGTTGCAGCATCTCCAGAGGGAACATACATCGCTCCTTCCTTCGGAGGAGAGTCCCCTCTGATCTCTGCGGTTCCGATCGTTTCCCACTTCTCTCAAACAGTTGAAGAGAGACGGGCCCGTAACATCCCCGACGACCTTATCCGGCTGTCGGTTGGCACCGTCCCCCCCCAACAGCTTACTGATGCCCTAGTCGCGGGCTTCACTGCCCTTGAGCAGCGGCAGGGACCTCTCCACGACGGATTGCGATAAGCAAGGCACTTGAGCCGAGCACCTTTTCTTTGGAGAACACCGCCATATCATCGGGCTCTAACGGGTCAATGCTGCGAATTTCATATGCAGCACTGACGGAGGAGTTGACAAAGTCCTGCATGAAGGCGTCGAGCCCAACGATCAGTTTTGGCCTGTCTTGTGCAACTAATCCCGCCGGAACTCCACCATGAAATCCAGTCGGTCGTTGCTCAGGTACCCGCAGAGGATGAAACGACAACGCCTCGGGAGAAGCTAATCCAACCGCGTCAATAATCTTGTTCGAGAACTCCATACCGAGACCTCCGATCTCTGGAGCCATCATGACGGCGTCAGGAAACTCGCGGGCAAGTGCCCCTCCAACTTGCCTTAAGTGTCGCGCACGTGCGCCCGCCTCAAAGAAAGGAGCGTGCGAGGGCGCGGAGAGCGAAGCAAGTATCTCACACGACATAATCAGAAGGGGCGCCAACAAGATGCCGAACGCCAGGCGTGACCTCAAGGGCCCCATGACCGCAAGCCTCAGGACCGCCAAATGCAACGGCACAAGAACCAGGGGCGAATACCAAGCAAAGATAAAAACTTTTTTTGCAGCGTACACGCCGAAGATTATGAGAGCCGGGATCACAAAGACACGCGCCACATCTCTTGTTACAATTTGCGCAAAGCCCCCGAGCACACTCAATCGCACGGGACCCTGAATAGAGAAGATAGACCACACAGCAGCGAGCACAAAAATACAAACGACAACCGGCAACACAACCTTTACGACCGATTCCCCATATCCGGCGATACATGCGAAGCGAATGAAGTCCGGTACGGTAAGGTGGTACACGATCTCCTTCGCGCGCGCAGTGTGAGGATAGAGCGAGCCAAAGGTGAGGAGCTGAAACGTCCCCCCGAGAGCCGCAACTCCAGCTCCTGCAGAGATCTCTGAGATGCGCCAGCTCTGTCGCCTCCACGCCTTAAGA
>JALRCK010000365.1 GCA_023262305.1 Deltaproteobacteria bacterium | reverse complement strand
GTACCCATCTCCTCCCTCAACCAGCGACTCTTCGAGAGCGCGCTCACCGAACAGGTGGTGAGATGGCACAGCGACTCCTTTTTCAATTTCCAGATCGATTTGATCTCTCACCGCCATTTGATCGTGAGATGATTGACCAGGCGAAGATATTGGAGATCTCAGCAGAGTATCTTCACCCACTCTCCAAAGAGATTCACGATGGACTCTCGGTTGCGGCTCTCTCGCAAGCGGAAGACGCTCAGGTACACCGACTGATCGGAGACATCGCGCAATCCCTGATCAGGAAGATGGTAATCGAACACTCGCTTCGCAGCTTTACTCAAGCACGAATGCGCCAAGCGCGAGAGGAATTTGAGGGGGAAAGTCCCTCAAGTGTCATTCGCAAACTAATAGACTCAGCCTCGCACATCACAACGACTGTACTCGCACCCCTTGCTCGCGACACGATGTTTAAAAATCCCCTCTCAGCAGCTCCCGAAGTAGAGCTACGACAGCGTTGCGGAATAGGACTGTCAATCGCCATGACTCAGCGCCGAGAGTACGCTGAGCTGTGGAGGCACCTTGAGGCAATCGAGCACACGAGGATAGTTTCAGAGATCTCTAAAACGGCCTGGACAGAGGCCGTCCGTGCCTATGCAGCGCGTAACTAACCCGGGGAATAGCCTTTTGGAGGCTCAAAAGGGACCTAATTTCCTTGATTTCATCCCCTTGCGAGCTTAGAGTAGTCATATGAAAGTACTCCGGAACGCATTTTATTTTGTGTTTACCACATGGCCCTAAGGGCAGAGTGCTCAGCCACATCGGCTCGAAGGGCTCTGCGTAACAGCGGGGCCTTTTTTTTTGGCGCTTGCTACCTCAGGTGAGCAAGAGGAACTAACAGATGGAACCAACAACCTGGATATGGATGAATGGAACGTTCGTTCCCTGGCAGGACGCCAAGGTCCATGTTCTCACACACGGATTGCACTACGGCTCGTCGATATTCGAAGGGCTGAGAGCGTACAAAACCGCGAGAGGGCCTGCTATCTTTCGGTTGCGCGAGCACATGGAACGCTTCCTGTATTCCGCCGCGGCTATCAAGATGGTCATTCCGTATACCGTTGACGACCTCTGTCGCATCTCCTGTGAGCTCATCAAGAGAAATAAGGTTGAGGCATGCTACATCCGTCCCCACGCGACATTTGGCTACGGCGTCATGGGGCTCAATCCAGCGACTGCACCAGTAGACGTCACAATCGCGTGTTGGCCCTGGGGAGCGTACCTTCCGCATGACTCTGTCGACGTAAAGATAAGTCGCTACATAAGGATTCATCCCCGCTCAACCATAGCTGACGCCAAAGTTGGCGGACACTACGTGAACAGCATCATGGCTGTGCAAGAGGTCCACGGCACAAAATATCACGAGGCCCTTTTTCTTGATTACGAGGGGAACATCGCTGAGGGTCCAGGAGCAAACTTCTTCATCATCAAGGGCAAGAATCTCTCCACACCGCCCCCCGGGATGATCCTCCCCGGGATCACCCGTGCTTCGGTGATCGAGATCGCGCGAAATCTTGGCTTCTCAGTGACCGAGAAAACCCTCTCTGTGCAGGAGGCCATGGACGCAGACGAAGCCTTCTTCACCGGCACCGCTGCAGAGCTTGCTCCCGTTGGATCGATCGACGACAGGCCCTTGCAAGTCCCCGCACCTGGACCACACACACAAACACTCAAAGCTGCGTACTTGGATGCCGCGTACGGACGAGACCCTCAGTACCACAAGTTTTTAACCCTTATTTCGTAACCGGAATAAAATCACAGAGACCAGGTAGTACATATGAACGCTTCGAACAAAACCCCAATCGACCTCGCTCAAGCTCGCAATGACATCGACAAACTCGACAAGGAGCTCCTCTCCGTGCTCGCGCGACGACGGGAGCTCGCGGAAAAAGTAATCCGATCCAAGACAGCCTCTAATGCTCCGATTCGTGACGAAGTTCGTGAGCAGAACTTGATGCGCGAGAGGATTGCTGACGGGCGTTCCCTCGGACTCGACCCCCAGCTCGTGGTGAAGCTCTTCCATGAGATCATCGCCGACTCGGTTCGACTCCAACAAGACATCCTTCAAGGTGAACTCAACGGCCCTTCCAACCACACGCGAGCTATCAAGGTTGCATTTCAAGGGATCGATGGATCGTACTCTCACCTCATGGGCAGATCCCTCATGTCATCACCCAATGCACCTCAAAAACTGTCGTCAAACGCGATTCATAAAGCTGAATTCGTCGGATTCACTTCTTTCAAAGACGCAGTCGCAGCCGTAGAAAATGGTAGCTGCGATCTCGGCATCCTCCCGATTGAGAACACCACCTCAGGTGGAATTAATGACGTCTACGATCTCTTGCTGAACTCTCGCGTATCGATCGTTGGGGAGGAGAAGTTCAACGTGAAGCACTGCCTCGTTGGGCTAAATAACGTGCCCATCAGCCACCTGCAAACGGTCCACTGCAGTCAACTCGCAGTGGCGGAATGCGGAGATTTCCTCTCAGCAATCCCACACTGCGCCTTGCAGTATGCCACTGACTCGGCTACCGCGCTCAAGGAGTTACGAGAGAGCGGTGACAACCGCCGCGCTGCGATTGCAAGCGCTGAGGCTGCAGAGATGTTTGAGCTCACCGTCCTGAAACGGGACATTGCAAACCACGAAGAGAACTTCACTCGCTACATCGTCGTAGCCAAATCAGCCGTGAAAGTTGACCCCCGCGTCTCAAGCAAAGTGTCGATTGCAATGAGCACTCTCAACAAACCCGGAGCACTGGTCGATACCCTCATAGCTTTTAAGGAACATGGAATTAACCTCACAAAACTTGAGAGCCGCCCTATTCCCGGAAACTCATGGGAGGAGATGTTCTACATCGATTTCATGGGAAATCTCGAGGCCCCTGAGGTCACCTTGGCTTTGGGAGAGGTAACCAAACTCACCCGATTCATCAAGGTCCTCGGATGCTATCCGGCGTGTGACGTCACACCAACAGATGTGGCTCACCCCGAACCTACAGGGTGTGACACTAAGAGTTGCGAGCACTCCCCAACACACATCGAGGTCCGAGAGCAACCAGCTCCCAAAACCAGCGCCAAAGATAAGGGATACAAACTAGTCAGTCGCGAATACAAGAGCACAAACACGGTGATCGACGTCGGTGGCGTCAAGATCGGAGATGGCAACTTCTTGGTAATAGCTGGTCCCTGCTCAGTAGAGTCTCGCGAACAGATCATGGCGTGCGCTCAAGAGGCACGAAATA
>JALRCK010000364.1 GCA_023262305.1 Deltaproteobacteria bacterium | reverse complement strand
CGACCTCTCACGTGTCAAGAAGAGCTACTCGATCACTGATGCGGAGAGCTTTGAGGTTGCCAGGGACCTCTTCCGCAAAGAGGGCATTCTCGCCGGAACATCCTCAGGACTCCTTGTCGCCACGGCGCTCCGCTATTGCCGAGAACAGACCACGCCCAAGCGGGTTCTCACCTTCATATGCGACACGGGAGCGCGCTACATCACCAAGATGTTCGATGATACCTGGATGCGCGACCAGGGTTTGATCTCGGGCGAGCACTACGGCGACCTACGGGACTACATCTCGCAGAAAGTACCCATAACCGTTGAACCAACGGACACCCTCATTATCGCCTACACCCGCATGCGAGCTCATGGGATATCCCAACTCCCAGTGCTTGAGGACTCTCGAATCATCGGACTCCTCGATGAGTGGGATCTCCTTCAAGCGGTCACTCCAAATCGAGATCAATTTGCGCGTCAGGTACAAGACTTCATGACAACTAACCTCGAAACTCTTCCTCCGAGCGCGGATCCAACGGAGCTCATCTCACTCTTTGAGCGTGAACGGGTACCGATCATCGTAGACAACGGCCGATTCCTTGGATTGATTACAAAAATAGATTACCTCAACTACCTCAGGAGAAAGACCCATGGCTAAAGATTCTGTCGGATTTTCAACGAAGGCTCTTCACGTTGCTCAGGAGCCTGAAGGGGTCACCGGGGCGATTATCCCACCGATTTTCGCCACATCGACGTATGTGCAAGAGAGCCCCGGAAAGCATAAGGGGTTTGACTACGCGCGCTCGCACAATCCGACGCGCTACGCGTACGAGCGTTGCGTAGCGGCGCTTGAGGGCGGTGTCGCCGGGTTTGGGTTCTCCAGCGGCATGGCCGCAAGCTCAACCGTACTTGAGCTCTTGCCGGCGAACTCACACATCATCGCAGGTGATGACCTCTACGGCGGTACCTATCGCCTCTTCGAGCGTGTTCGAAAGCACTCGATGGGATTAGAGGTCAGCTACGTTGACCTTTCAAATCCGAAGACGGTGCGAGCTAACCTTGAGCAGGCGCGTCGCCCCAACACCAAGATGGTGTGGGTAGAAACACCTACGAATCCCCTCCTCAAAGTTGTCGACCTTGAGCAGGTTGCGGCGTTCGCCACCAAAGAGGGCTACATCTCAGTATGTGACAACACCTTTGCCTCCCCTTACCTGCAACAGCCGCTGCAGTACGGGTTCACCTTGGTTGTGCATTCGGCAACGAAGTACATCAACGGACACTCCGATGTCGTCGGCGGGATCGTTGTCACCGGAGCAAACAAAGAGGTCACCGAACGGATGGGCTTCCTCCAAAACGCTGTAGGATCTGTCCCGAGCCCATTCGATTGCTTCTTGATATTGCGCGGCGTTAAGACCTTGGCTGTGAGGATGGACCGCAGCTCCTCCAACGCTCTTGAGATCGCCTCATTCTTGGAGCGACACCCCCTCGTGGAGCGTGTCATCTATCCAGGCTTAAAGAGCCATCCGCAGTTCGAGGTCGCGCAGCGCCAGATGAAAGCGGGCGGTGGCATGATCTCAATGGTTATGAAGGGTGGTCTTGAGCCCTCACGGAGATTCCTTGAGACGGTTCGGGTCTTCTCTCTTGCAGAGAGCCTCGGGGGCGTAGAGAGCTTAATCGAGCATCCAGCTATCATGACTCACGCCTCTATTCCTAAAGAGGTTCGCGAAAAGACCGGAATTGCCGACGGCCTCATCCGCCTCTCCGTAGGTATTGAGGACCTTGAGGACCTCAAGGCAGACCTTGAGGCTGGCTTAAAGGCAGCAGGCGCACGATAGCTCGGCTCGGGGCTCCTTAAAGGGAACGCCTTAACAGTTGTGCTGACACACCGAATTGTGAGGGATCAGGGGCGTATGGCGCAGGGGTATCACCTTGTCGTTAATCTACGTCGATACACCACTTAGCGGGGTCGATAAGGCCGGCTATTCATGAGTGAGCCTCCCCTTTCAAGGAAGAGCCCCTCCCTCGCTTCCCTAGAAACCGAAGTAAGGCTACCCTATAGCCGCCCATGGCTGTGTAGGTGATGCTAAGACGTATAACTAAAAACCTCGTAATCGTGCTCGTCGTCCTGCTCGTTGTAGGGGGCATTATCGTGTACTACGGCACGCAGGCCCTCCTGGAGCACTACCGACCGCAGCTCGTCGCTGAGGTGAGCGACTCCGTTGGGTGCCCGGTGACCTACAGCCGCGCTACAATCCAGCTCACACCTGCTCTGGAAGTTGTCCTACATGACGTATCCGTGATGGGGACCACGTTCGGGTTTGAGGTCTCTGCCCCGTACATCTCGGCAGAGGTAAAGATGAAGGCCCTGCTCGATCGTCACCTCGACTTCGACAAACTGACCCTCCTCTCCCCCTCTATCGTCCTCATAACCGGAGGATCATCAAATGCCAATCCCACAACAACGCAACCGACCGGCCCTTCGCCAACACCACCAACTCCTCAGCCCACTTCCGCCCCACTCCTCTCCGGGATCGATTCGATCGCGATCGACTCCGGTCGCATTTCAAAGCGCACCTCAGCCGGCGTGCAAACGGTCGTGCTGGAAGACCTTCACATTCAGAGTGGGCTAACAACCCAGGGCTCGTCGATTACCGTCATGCCTTCCGAAGCCTCCTTCGTGCTTCCCGTCGGCACTGGAGTTGCCAAGCAACTCCCAATCACTGCGTCACTACAACAATTGACGTATACCTTGGAGCCGCCAACCCTCTCTGTTCACGAAGCTCACATAGCGACCGACAGCTCAAGCCTCTCGGTGTCGGGCTCAATGAATCTTTCGACAGGTTCGACTACGGCTACCTTGAAGGGCTCAAAGGTTGGACTCTCGGGGCTACGACAACTCATCGGCGCAAAGGCCCTCTCGGGAACTGCAGACCTTCAGGCCACCGTCACACTCGATGAAACCTCCATGCAGATCGGAGGCACGCTCGGCCTATCGGGAGGACGAATTACCGCAAGTACCGGCGAGTCCTACGGCGTAACCTCACTCACCGGGCCCTTCTCTATACAGCGCACGAAGGGCCAGGCGATGGCGATTCAGAGCGCAAGCCTCGCGGTGCAGGGATTCTCATACACCGACCCGAACGTGTCGCTTAATCACTTAAACGGCACACTCTCTAATGTCGCGGGCTCAATCGGAATTGATGGCGCCACCACTTTTACAGTTGTGGTGCACGGTTCAGGTCTCGACCTCGCATCGGGGCCCTTTAGTATCAAGAAGGTCGCAAGCGTTGACGCACCACTGACGA
>JALRCK010000363.1 GCA_023262305.1 Deltaproteobacteria bacterium | reverse complement strand
GCCCCCAATGACATAATGCCTCGAGGGAACGAGGTCTCTGCCATCACCCGCCACGAGGGTGAGTGGATGGAAGCTCCCGTACATGGCGGGTCGGGGATTGTGGTTGAAACCAGTGTTGAGCAGTGCAAACTCATATGAGGGAGTCTTCTTTATATTCTGTACTTCGGCTATCAAGTGACCACACTCAGCAACGAGGTAGCGTCCAGGCTCGATGTGAAGCTGCACGGGTTTGCCGTAGTCCTTTGAGAATCCTTCGAAGCTGTCACTGAGCTGTTCTCCCCACTCTTGGAGGGGCATCGGTTTGTCAGTCTCTGGGTTGTAGACGATCGGCAATCCACCCCCGAGATTAACGAACGACAGATCCTCAAACTGCCGAGCTATGGCGAGTGTAAGGTCTTTAATCCGGAGCCAGTGTGCAAGGTCAGTGCCCGAGCCGATGTGAGCATGAATCCCATCGAGCTTGAGGTCGTACTCTTTGATGACCGATCGAAGCTCGTCGAGTTGATCGACGTAGATTCCATGCTTACTCGCTGGCCCACCCGTGTTGACCTTATTGTTCGCGCCATGCCCCTCTCCAGGGTTGATACGAACAGAGAGGGTGGCACCACGCTGAATCTTTCCCAAAAGCCGGATCTGATCGAGAGAGCTACAATTCATCGTCACGTTTATCTTGAGGAGTTCCGTGAAGACCGGGATAGAGGCGCTCTCGCCGGTGTAGGCGATGCTCTTTGGATCGAAGCCCGCGAGCACGGCTCGCTTCGCTTCATTTAGAGAGGATGCGTCGATGGAGAAGCCTTCATCCTTAATGATAGAGAGGATCGCTCGAAGGGTGAGGGCCTTGCATGCGTATCGGATAACCGTGTGCGGATAGGAGATGGCGGCCTTAAGCTCTCGGCATCTCTTGCGGATGACAGCCTCTTCAAAAACGTACAGAGGGGTGTGGAATTTCTTTGCGAGTGAGCGAACGAGGAGTGGATCGAGCGTCATGCCACTACCATATACCCACAACTGCGGCTGTAACAATGATGTTATACATTCGTAACCCCTGAGTGAACGTCTCCCAACGCTCCCAGCCCATAACCCTCTATGTAATTTGTCTCTTTTTGGGGGAGGGTTGTATATGAATCGTTTTGGGGTACTTGGTATTATTGTAGCTGTTAGTCTCGTAGGCGTATGTTCCGCTTACGGTCAGAAGAAGCCAGCGAAGGAACCAGCAAAGGGCGAGGCGATGAGGGTTGTGCTTTCCAAGGTTTCGAGTATCGGAACTGCAAAGAATAACTCAAGTGTTAAGCCCGTTTCCGGCACCGGAGTTCGGATGTCGGTTCTGGTAACGGGAGATCGGTGGAGCCAGAGCGCAGGGGGCAGCTTTGCGGTGACTGAAAAGGTCTCGCAGATTAGCTTCGTCTTGCCCTCTCGGATATCGATCATGGACACGGAAACCTCGATCTGCCTCGATCGTTTGGAGTCGCTGCGCGCGAATGGTTCGTCAGGGGGCAAGGTCGAGTTGAACTTCGAGGGGCGGCGCGTGGACTCCGGTAACTACATTGTGCATCGCATCTTAGGGTGTGGAGATCTCTCCGTGGTAACGATTCTACCGGTGGTTAAACCGACCCCGAAGCCCACGGCAACACCCAAGAGGTAGCGCTGGAGGGAGGGGCAATAGTGAGGGAATGCTCCCCGAGTATTACTCTCGTGAGGAGCGTTCCCGCTTGCGTGCCTTTTCGAGAGCTTCGGCGACCTCTTCATTGCCTCGCTCGGTATAACGCATCGTGATACGGACATCGCTGTGCCCGAGAGCTTGCGCAACAAGGCGGATATCTCGGGAGTCATTAAGGAGATTGGTCGCGTAGGTGTGGCGTAGGAGGTGCGGGTGGAGCCTCGTATCGACTGAGAAGTTCCTAATTGCTCTCCACACGCTTTTGGGGCTGAGCTCAAAGCTCTTCAGATCGGATGATGAGGCGCCGTAGGTGCTGATGAACAGGGGAAGCGAGGCGTCGACCGCCTTGCTCAAGGTTGGGAAGAATCGCTCAAGCTCACGTTTGCGCTCCTGTAGGTAGTGGCGCAGTGGTGTGGTCATTTCAGAGGTGATGTAGACGTCTCGAAAATTTCTTCCCTTGGTGCGCACTTGACGGATCCAATCGAGCTTGTCGCTGAGCTGAGACACCTTGATGGTACGAATCTCCTCAGCGCGTAACCCTGTATCGAGCAACAGGCGCAGGAGTGTTTCGTTTCGGAGGCGATTGAAGGAGTTTTTCTCCTGCCGATGAGCCGCAGCTTTAGCTGCGATCTCTTTAACCTCAATGGCTGAAATAGATTTAGGTCGTCTAGTCTGGAGCTTGGGTGGTTTCACATCTCGCGCAGGGTTGACGAAGCCTGGAATGCGCTCCGACAGAACTCTTCCCATGTGTTTCAAGGTCGCCAATCTTCTTGCCACGGTTGAGGGAGCTTCGCCCACTCGGAGGGATTCGTCGACAAAGCGCTGGGTTCCGGAGAAATCCCAGTCCTCAACTTTAAGATCGTCGATCTGTTTTGCCCGTTTGAATCGTTGTAGAAACTCTAGGAACTTGTCGGTGTCGAGCTGCTTCGCCCGCGCCGTATGACCACGAC
This sequence comes from Deltaproteobacteria bacterium, assembly GCA_023262305.1. Lineage (GTDB taxonomy): Bacteria > Bdellovibrionota_C > UBA2361 > UBA2361 > OMII01 > OMII01. The sequence goes on along the minus strand of JALRCK010000363.1, from coordinate 685 downwards.
CCTCAGCATAGAACTTGAGGTACTCGGTCACGATGACGCCAAGTGCCAATGTGGCAACTTTTTTATCGGGACGGGCCTCAACAAAGAGGTTTCCAACATCACTCTTCATACCCCTAGTGTAGGGAGAAAGCCTAGGAATTGCCAAGCGTGAGTTTAGGGTGTTTGTCTGCCTTGACTGTTGTTTCTTGGGGAGATGCCGGTGGAGCTGGTCGTTTGAAGTTGTCGTTGGGCGCGCTGAATGAGCGCACTTGTCATCTGGGGTGAGATCGCTCCGGAGGTTCCCCCCGCCGATTGAAAAAGCTCCTGGAGCTGCGCTGCGACCGATACAGGATCCGCGTTCGCGAGTTGAAATACGTGGACACGCTGCACCCTGTCTGAGTCCCGGTCCAGCGTGGCTATCAGACCTTCAAGGGCTGGCACGATCGATGTTGGAGCTCTCAGGATGACTGTATTCGCGCGGGCATCTGGGACTGCAACTACATCGTCTCGGTTTTCCACACGGGTAGTAGTTGTCGCTTCAACCTGGAACTCCTCAGTAGATCCTTGCGGGAAGATGCCTCTGATGACCGTCGCGACATCGCTAGCATCGGCATGGCGTAGACGAAAGATTCGAATCTCACTCGCCTCGAAACGCTTGGTATCGAGCTGGTGGACCAAGAGCTCCGCTGAGTAGAGAACCTCGGCA
>JALRCK010000362.1:3094-3322 GCA_023262305.1 Deltaproteobacteria bacterium | reverse complement strand
AACAACTCCTCGGGATCTGAAACCCGTTCGAGCCCCATACATACGGCCAGCTTAAGAACCGTCCCCTTAAAACTGTTAGCTAAAGGTCCCTTTACTCTGCAGAGAAATTCAATAAGTCGCTCAGAGTCCTCAACCTTCTCCAGGTCCTTGAGGTACCTCTCAAGCCATGAAATCTGCGCGCGTCCTGAGAGAACCTTTTGTGAGCCCGGCGACGTCATCTCCTCGCCG
>JALRCK010000362.1:246-3084 GCA_023262305.1 Deltaproteobacteria bacterium | reverse complement strand
ATTCCTCTCTTGTACATAGAGTAGGCTGGCTTTTACACCTCCGAACTGTTCCACGACCGCCCTCGTCCGTTGATAGCTCGCCGTGAGAGCTTCGGACCATTGTATGTCACTCGAGGATGAGCGAGAGCTTTCATACACGTTGATGCGCCGAATAGTGAGCCGAGGATCCTTGGGGACAATCCGTCCCTCCCTATGCGCCTTCTGAAATGAGTTGATTCGACTCTGTAGAATCTGGGTATTTGGAGAGTGTGCATATCCCCAATTATCGCTCCAGCTTCGCGCCTGTATCCGGGTCCAGCCAGAGAGATACTCAAGGTGTTCAAGTCTCAACCCACCGAAGATATTCACCGGCGTTTCCCGAGCCAGTTGATTATGCAGGCTCTCAAGCTCTGATAGAAGCGCATGCATACGGAACCCGTGCGCTAAACCTTGATCACTATCGCCTCGGCTCTGATGTGATGACACTGCATGAGTTCGATACTCTCTCAGGTATAACTCAGGGGCCTGAATAATTCCAAAGTCTCGATAGAAATTTCTAAGAGTCGTAAGTTCCACGAGCGGGTCTGCGGTATCAGCGGAAAAGTCGGCGACCAAGAGTGAATTGCCTCCCTCCTGTCTTCTCCTCTCCTTTTTATTTTTATCTCGCCGCTTAACCTCCTCGGGCATAGCCGACTCCCCACGTTCACCCTCGGCAAGACTGCGTTCCATGTGGTCCACCAGTATCTCACCGTTACTACGTTCAAATCCTTCAAGTTCAACAAATATCTCGTCAGCTCTCTGCTGAAGTGCCTCGACATTTGCTCGAGAACCAAGCTCCTCCCGAGCCATTCTGGCGGCACGCTCCCTGGAGATTTGCTGGCGATGGAGCTCCTGTTCGGCATCTAAAGTATCAAATATCTCTTGAGATCTTTGTTGTATTGAAGAAATGGTTCCAGATGTACCCAGCTCCTGCCGGGCGCGCCGAAGGGCTACCTCGAACTTTCTCCTCCGAGTTTCTAGCTCTACCGTGTTGATTCTCAAATTGATCTCATGAGCTGTCCATGCGCTGTGCGAGCCCGTCGTGCTCTCGAGAAACTTTGGAAGTATCGTCGACAGGGATTCCAGAGTATCAGGGCGAAGCCACCCAAGCTGCGTCAGCATCGGCACCCCCCTTGATACCAGGTTTTCAAGGAACTTCTGTCGAGCATTTTTTTCGAGTTGCTCCGGTGTGCTCATCCCAAAAAGTTTGCGATAGGGCTCCACAAATGCAGCCACGTCACTCGCCTCAAGAATGGCGGGATAGTAGAGGGACCACGCAGCGAATCCTGCGATTCTAAGCACCGCCTCCGGGGAAAATGGTTGACGCGACATATCTACTCGGAGTTGCTCAACGAGTCTCTGGTTTATTCCCTCCGCGGAAACCTGGTGGGTCACGAGGTAACTACGGGCTGTGTCCACCCGTCCCTGCTTGATACACCGTTCGACGGCTTGAGCAACGGCTTCGCACACCTGAGTGTCAGTCAGCCCTGAAAAGCAGGAGAGGTTCTCGATAACAAGATGTCCCTCTCCCACAGCTACGAAGGCGGCGGCTATCTCCCTACCGTGCCCGCCAAATCTAATCCAACTTGCCTGGAGCGTTCCTTCCTCCCGAACTGTTTCGTAGTCATCCTCCGGGAGACCGCGCTGCAGCAACTTCAAAAAAATCTCTGAAGCTGTGAAGCCCAGAAACTTTCCCTCCCCCAAAAAGGCAGCCGGGTTGCGCTCAAGGATTTTATCGGCAATTAACCCGGGATCAATTCCCGGGAACTTATCAAAGTGTCGAATGACATCATTGCAACCATACTTTGGCGAATCCATAACCGCCTCTACCACGACGAGCGTCTCATCGGGAGAAGATAAGGATAGGTTATCCATCAGGTCAAAGAACGCATAATCCCGAGCATCTACATCAAGATTAGCCAGGGCTACGTCGATATGACGAAGCGAGGGAAACTCATCTAGGTGAGCTAAAATGTAATCGGGATTAATAGCAAGTAATCGTTTTGCTCTCTCTGCCTGATTGAGAGAATTAAAGTCCTGGAAATAATCAATAAGCAGATCGATTATTCTGCCATTTTCATACTTACTCCATCTCGGATCTATGCGAGCCTCTCTACATGCCTCGGCAAGCACAGTTGAATTGAGCCCTGAATAGAGGTGCATACGCGCACCAACCGCATGTGCACCCTGCGCACTCGATGCTACAACTTGTCGCAAGACGTGCGCATGATCCAGCCCCTTCATCTTATGCACAACACTCCCAAGGTGCGCGACGGCATGCACATTCGAAATCCCATGCTCCAGATCGTTTAGATTCCCTGCGAGCACTTTCTCTGCAATCGCTTTGTGGTCGTCATGACTCAATCGGAGCTTGTGAACGTTATGAAAGACTGCCTCTGAATGTCGCGGGTCTTTGAGTATCTCCTCGACAAGGACGCGATGGGGAATGGAGGTAAAAAAATCGACTTTATCGATCCATTGCCAAATGTTTCCGTCTCGAAGGAGGGCATCCAAGACAAATTGTTCATCCACGCCTCTAAAGTTATAAAGATTCTCTCCCAGCGCGTAGACACCCATAAAACCCCTCGCCACGAGCGCGTGTGCCAAGCCCACCCGATCGAGATTGTGAAATGCTGATGCATTGTACGCGACATGTCGCTCAGCCTCAGGAAGCTTGTAGGCTTGAAGCAGATAGTGTGCAACACGATCGTGATATTCGGATGGAATCCGATCGACACTGATCGAATAGGGCTTCCATTCACTATTACCAAAGAAGTCCACCTTGGTAGCAGCGACAAGCTCTTTTTTAATCTCCTCCCC
>JALRCK010000362.1:0-236 GCA_023262305.1 Deltaproteobacteria bacterium | reverse complement strand
GGGGCGAAGCTTCTCTCACCTTCCGCCGGAGGTACCGAGTTGATAGGAACGGAGGGGAGAGAGAGTTGGTCCTCACGGTCGACGTTAGGGAATTTGATCGGGTTATCCCCCGAGACCCCATCATCTTTTTTAGGTTCATTGCCCGGCATACCCGCCCATGAAGTGTGCTCGTGGGAGCGCCCTTTATGCGCGAACACTCCCCTTATCTTTATCGGCATGACCCGGGGGGAGTTGTA
>JALRCK010000361.1 GCA_023262305.1 Deltaproteobacteria bacterium | reverse complement strand
ACTTGCCGGGGTCGGCGACGGAGTGGCCGCGGTAGCGATACGTCATGCACTCGAGCAGGGCGGGTTGGCGCTCGTCGCGGGCGAGGCGCATCAGGCGTTGGGTCGCCATCCGGTCCCGTATTTACCGGGAGCGTCCTAAAGGTATAGGAGCCAACCGCTCCACCTGTTATGAGAAACTCAGTTCGGGCTCCTGGCGGGAGGATCGTGGAGCGATGACGAACGGGCTTCGTGTGAATGTTGCCATCACGCGAGATCTCAACCATCTCATGCCCATCAATCGCAAGCTGATAGAGGAGGTTTGCTCCGACGTTGCCGACTCGCCACAACTGGGTCTCTCCAGGCCGAATCGAGATTGTCGGCTGCGAGACTCCGTTGATCGTTCGAAGGGTTGGCTTGGAGTAATCGGGGGTCGTCACCATTCCATCTGCGTCAGCCTGTACATCTTTGAGGATCATCACACGCTCTTGAATCCCCGCCAAAAAGGGGAGCTTCTCTTGAATTCCATCGATGAGGAGGCCTCCTGAAAGTCCGTTGAACACCTGCGTCTCAGCGAGGCCCATCATGTGGGAGTGGTACCAAAAAAGCCCCGTACTCTGATCGTTTGGTATCGTAATCGTGTAGTCGTAACAGTTCTCCGGCTCCACCTGCACAAAGATATTATCCCCTGGCGGCTTCGGTGAGACGTTGAGACCATGATAGTGCACGTTAGACGGCTGTTGAGGGGCGAGGTTCCTCAAGCGAAGCTTGATCACATCCCCGTTTTTCACCCGCAGTAGCGGAGCCGCATAATCACCGTTGTACACGGTCGAGGTAAACTCGAGGCTGCCGATCTTGTTCTTTTGCTCCGATATCGTCAGCTCTGTTGAGAGCTGCCCACCACCACTTCGAATCTCTGACGGCGACTCGAAGCTCCCGGAGCCGCCACCTCCACCTCCACCGTTACATCCGATCATGAGAGACAAGAGCATACACACAGGTAAGCCACCAAAAGACGAAAGCCACCGGTTAGCGACGCATCGGGTTACTGCAATTGGAAGTGTCACAGGCATCTCTCCTCAAAGGTACTATCAAGCGGAAAGATTTCACCGTTGGACGATCAACGCAAGCTGTTTGGTGCAACTCCTCAAGAACAAGCGAGCCAATCGCATCGAAAACGGAGACACACGCCGGGCAGCCCAGTCGGGCAGACGCTCCCGAGCTCAGCATCCTACCACGCCGGTGCGCTCGGAGAGCTTTGCGGAGAGATTCCCTTAGAGGCAACGTCCGCTATCACCCCTTGGAGGGTTCCAACGGCCTCTGCCAAGGAGTCCTCGGAGATAACCAGGGGTGGCACCATTCGGAGGACGTTGTCCGAGGTTGCATTGAGGACGAGCCCACGCTCAAGACCTGCTGAAACAACACCAAACGCAATCGGCTGCCTCAAGACAACGCCACGCATCAATCCGGCACCTCTTACCTCCTGAACGGAGTCGAGCGACCGCAAAAGGTCAGCAAATATCTCACCCTTGCGAGCAGCCTCCGCCAGCAATCCTCGCTCCTCAATCTCATCAAAGACGGCGAGCGCTGCCGCGCATACAACTGGACCACCACCGAAGGTAGTTCCATGGTCACCCGGCTTAAACACCGAGGCATACGGCTCATCGGCGATGCACGCTCCAAGGGGCAACCCATTCGCGATCCCCTTCGCCGAGGTCATAATATCGGGCTTCACGCCTAAGGTTTGAAACGCCCACCACGAGCCGGTTCGTGCAACACCCGTTTGAACCTCATCAAAGATGAGAGGAATCTTGGCGCGATCGCACAACTCTCGCAGACCTCTCAGGAACTGTGGTGTCCCGGGGATAACCCCTCGCTCTCCCTGAATCGGCTCGACAAAGATAGCGGCTACAGAATCATCAATCGCCGCTGTGAAGGCCTCAAGATCGTTGTAAGGTCGATGCACGAAACCCTCTGGCAGTGGCTCAAAGCCCCTCCACTTCTCAGGCTGACCGGTAGCAGCAAGGGTTCCAAGCGTTCGTCCATGGAAGCCCCCTTCAGAGGCAAGGATCTTGTATCGCTTTCCACCTCCCGCCTTCCGTGCGAGCTTAATTGCACACTCGTTAGCCTCAGCCCCGGAGTTGCAAAAGAAAACGCTTCCCCATCCACCCGTGGAGGCTTGCAACCTCTGCGCAAGGCGCTTCATCGGGATTGTGCCAAAGAGGTTTGATACATGTACAAGGCGAGAGGCCTGCTCACTGATCGCTTGAGCGACCCGCGCGTTTGCATGCCCAACGGATACAACCGCGATGCCGGAGAGGAGGTCGATATATCGTCGACCGTTTGCGTCATAGAGGAACTCGCCCTCCCCGCGCACGAAGTCTACCGATGCTCGTTTGTAGGTGTTCATCAGTGGTGAAGAGCTCATAGAAACCTTCCCTTGGTAGACTAGGCGGTTAGAGGACCTTACAGGAACCGGGTCTCCCCACCTCCTGCTGCGAACCTTCACTATACAATGCCAGAGTCCAGTATAATAGAGGTCCTGGAATCAGAAGGAATTGAAGAGACTCGGAGGGAGGGATGCGTGTACCATAGCGGGGAACGACATTGAGGAGAGAGACTTAGCCCCGTGATACGACTGCCCCGAAAACGCCAGCCACAGAGTTCATCCAGCTCCACTCAAAAGCTGCTCGGATACGCGCGTACCGAGGATATTCAAGCCCTTTTTGAGCTGCTCGGAATGGTTGCGAGCGTGCCTGGATGGATGCCCCATCCTGAGATAACCGAGGTCGAACGCTTTATGGTTGCTCAGGTTCCGTCGACTGAGAGGGAGTTCGCCATCGCGTGCTTCGTGAAGGGCTTAAGCGTCGCAAAGATGCGAGAGGCCGCTGTAAAGCGCGCCTTTCAACTCTACGGATTCCGAGATTACAGTGAGCCCGATCGGTGGCTTGAACCTCTGCAAGTGCTCGACATCATGCTCCGTGTCGCCTTTGCAGACGGCCGCTTCTCAGTCATGGAGGAACACATCATCGACTACACCCGTCAGACACTCGGAGTTCACAACCGGGCTTTCTGGGTCGTTCGTGATACTTTAGCGGACCGGTATGGCGTCCACATACCCCGAGAGGGAGCCTCGTTCAAACGAGACTCCTCAGAGGATTTCAAGCAACGAGCAAACAGGAACGAAACACGCATCGCTTCTCTGTCTCGAGAGGACGCACTGCATCGCCTCGGACTACCGCTGTCGGCAAATGCGGCTGAGATCAAAACCCGCTATCGCGCGCTGGTGAAGGAGTGCCATCCGGATCTCGTCGCGGCAAAAGGCACCGAAGCACAGATACAAGCCGC
>JALRCK010000360.1 GCA_023262305.1 Deltaproteobacteria bacterium | reverse complement strand
TATCTGCATGTCACGCCCCCCTGTAATTATTTCGTTCACGAGTAATACCCACGATATACTGGTGGTATGCCCTCTCAGCCCCTACCGATCTTTGCCCTGTCATTCGTTATTTTTCCGGGAGAGCGAATCCCCTTTCGAATTTATGAGCCCCGTTACAAAACGATGATCGAAGATTGCCTCGATGAGAGCGGAGAACGCGGCAGGAGGGAGTTCGGCGTCCTCTTTGCAACCGAAAAGGATAACGCCGAGGTCGGCTGCTGTGTTCACCTCAACCGCGTCCTGCGCCGCTACCCCGATGGATCGCTCGATATCCTCGCCACTGGCACTCGGCGATTTTACGTTCAGGAGTTTGTGCCGGGGACTGTCTATCCTCAGGCCCTCGTACACTTCTATGACGATGAGGTGTTTCCGGATGGCCGCCTCGCGAATGTGGCTTCGTCTCTTCATACCAAACTGATCGAGCTCACCACTGACAAAGTAGAGGTACCCCTATTCGAGGCCCACGACCTGGTGTCGTTTCTCTTGGGCCATAACGCGGGGCTTACAGATGTCGAGCGACAGGAGCTCTTGGAGATGCGGAGCGAGCGTATGCGGCTAGAATTCCTCATTGCGTTCTACCGACGCTCGATTCCAAGAGCGATCCACAATAAAGATCTCAAAGAACGAATTCTGCTGAACGGTCACCTTCGAATGATCAAGGCTGCCCCATGGTAAGGAAAAGGGGCACCATCCTGTTGCGCGGGGATTGACACCAAGCGGGAGGTGTCGTTTGGTTCTTAGATGAGCAGGCAACTCACACCAGGAAAAATCATTCAAACCTATCTCATCGGCACGGTGGCAACGTTTCTTAGCTGTTGTATTCTCTCTTGGCTCCTATATTTCCGCGTTCCGGCTCCTCCACCTGACGTACTGCTCCCTCTCTTATGGGGGAGCCTCGCGTTGGTCATCCTCATTCAGCCTCTCTTTCTCGTCCTTTTTCTGTTCATGAAAACCCACGGGGAATTAAAAGTCACATTAGCCAAGGTCTTTTTTTAGGGGTAACCAGTCTTTTGATATTCTACATGTACATATCGCGCGAATTGATCCTTCTCCTTCTTGCAGGTGGAGTCAGCATTCACTAGCTGACCGCTCTAACGCGGCACTAGGGAGCGAGCAGGAGATTTTGAAATGTGATCAAGCCGCGAGGCAGGCGCGCGAATCCTCACCTACGATTATCTTTTTTCGCCATATGCACTCTACATCGGCTCGTCAAACATCGAGCTCCAACTGAGCCAATAGTGGAGCATGATCGGATAAGGCATCCCACGGTGGACCGTTGAGGATCTCTCCCCCAAGAGCGCGAACACCCCGCGCATAGACGCGATCGAGACGGAGCAACGGGAACGCGCTCGGAAATGTTGATGCGTGAGATCCAAGGAGGTCGAGAAACACCTCCTTCACACCGATGTCATCGAAGAGTCGCTTGGTCGCGCTCTCCTGCCAGTCATTGAAGTCTCCCGCGACAATAAGAGGCTCGTGCTCTGAGACACTCTTCATCACACGCCAACAGAGCTGTTTGAGCTGCGCGTCACGCCCCTTGCGAAGCATATTAAGGTGAACACACATGCAGTGAAGTGGCACAACTTCTCCAGGCAGTTGAATCACCGCATGAAGGATTCCCCTCGACTCGAATGCGTTAGTCGAAATATCGATGTTCTCAAACTCCACGATCGGATACTTGCTTAAGATGGCGTTCCCGTGATGTCCGTGGGAGTAGATCGCATTCTTGCCGTATGCCGCGTGAGGCCATGCACCTTCGGCCAAAAAATCGCTCTGCGGTAGCGTTGGCCAACCATGGAACCTACTTGCGTGCTTTTCATGCTGCCCCAACACCTCTTGGAGAAAAAGGATATCGGGCTGAAGTCCTCGAAGGGCATCGCGAATATGCGGTAAGGTAAACGCACGATTTCCGACACCCAGCCCTTTGTGGATGTTGTACGAGAGAACCTTAATAACCCTCTTTTCAGTCATAGCCCACGTTACATCAAGTACCTAAACCATAACAAAACCCGTCCAAGGAACCGTTCAACGAGGGGGCGCTGCCTCCATGTGTCGAGCGTGACCTCAACAGAGCGCTCGAGGTCACGACAGAAATGCGTCTGCATCTCCCCCAAAGCAGCTCCGTCGGTCACCACGATGTCAGCCTCAAGATCGTGCAAGAGACTTCGATGGTTGAGATTGCTCGACCCGATTAATCCCCAGTCATCAATGACCATCGTCTTGGCGTGAAGCACGGAGCCCCGGTATTCAAATATCTTAACCCCAGCTGAGAGCAATCCGAAATGGAAAGCTGATGTCACCCAGGGAATAAAAACGACATCTGAGAACCCGGGCACGAGGATCCGCACATCTACTCCCTCACGGGCGACAACTGATAGCACCCTCAGCAAGGAGCCATCTGGCACAAAATAGGCGTTCGTTATCCAGACCCGCTTTCGCGCTCCCACCATCCTCACCAGAAGGTCCAGGTAACTCTCCCTGCGTTGCTTTCCAGTGACGTTAAGTCGAACCAACGGATTGGTAATCAAACGTTTGCGGCGCAACTTCCGCTTCAGCCTTTGCAAGCGCCCGCCCCACACGTCCTCAAACGTTGACGAGAGCACCCTCACACCATCCCCCTCTACGATTACACCTGTGTCCCGCCACGCTGATGCCCCCATTTCGGAGGCACGATGATACTTAGTGACATTGAAGCTCCCAACGAAGGCTGTTTGACCATCGACCACTACGATCTTACGATGATTGCGATGATTGAGACGTCGGAACATTCTCCGCCACGTGGAGCGTCTTTCAGGGTGCCCATCCCTTCCGGGCCACCACCGTTCCCACGGCAGTTCATGAAATACTCGAAGTTTTATCCCCACTGCTTTTGACCTCTCTCGATAGTTCCGCGCAAAGCCTGTTGAGCCGATCCCATCAACCAAAAGCCGTACGACCACCCCCCTCCTTGCAGCTCGCTCGAGGGTCTCAAAGAAACGTGCTCCGGTCTGATCAACAGCGAAGATGTAAAACTCCAAGTCGACGCTCTGCTTGGCAGAGGCGATCGCCGTTTCGAGGTGCTGAAAAAAGGCATCACCGCTATTCACAACCTCACACCTCGCCCACGGAACGACCGAAGGAAGTTCAGATAAGGAGGGAGATGAATCATCTGTGGGATTCGTCATCGAGGGGTGTTCTCAAGATAGACAGGTGTCCTGGCGCTAAACAGCGGTAACTCCTCTATTTTACTAGATAGTGGAGAATTAGCGAACTGTTCTGAGCGATACCCCTCCAAAACAACAAACA
>JALRCK010000035.1 GCA_023262305.1 Deltaproteobacteria bacterium | reverse complement strand
GGTGTTGAGATGGAGCATTTAGGAACGGTGAACGATGCTCGATTGGTGAGTCCTCGCGTGTTCGTCTTAAGCGAGTGGCCGAATAAACTTGGAGCCGAACGCGTTCTCGATCTGATCGGTGACCAATCTCGTCTTACCTATCACAACGGTCTGCCAATCACCTGGGATAAGAATATCGATGGCAAGGCTTGGAGCACGAACATCGACACAGTGTATTTTAGCGATTGGCTGCGAGCATGCGGTGCTCTGAATGACTCTGTGAAAGTTTCGGCAGAGGTGGGTTGCGGAGCGGGAGGCATCTCACAGACGGTGCTGGCGAACTGTCCCAACCTAACGAAACATGTCTACACGGACATCGACCCGAACGCCATAAACTGCGCTCGTCGCAATCTCGCCCCACTTGTCGGTGATGCAGAGGTTTCGTGGCTGATAGGAAAGGGTATTAAAGGTATCGTTGAGCCGGGCACTCTCGATATCCTCGTCACGAACCCGCCCTATATTCCGACTCCGACCGGGGATGGAGATAAGGACCACTACAGCGGCACCAAGTTGATTAAGCGACTGTTTGAGGATGGTATTCAGCTGCTCAATCCCAACAATCCGGAAGCTGCCATCTATGTCCAAATGAGTAGCGTGACGTTGCCCGATTTCGAGCGCTACTGCGCGCAACATCCCGACGTGGAGGTGACGCGTGTCGGCACACCGGTTCGCGTTCCACTCCGCATCTCCGGTCTCTTGCGAGAGCCGAAGGTTTTGGACTTTGTGAAGAAGCAGGGTGGCCTTGAATTCGTGCAGGGAGACCCTCTCGGATACTACCACGAGATCATGGCTTTTCGATTGAAGCCGAAACGGAGCTAGCAGGGGAGGAGGAGGGGGTTACACCTCTGGAAACCACCGAACCTTCGGATAGCGGAATTTGGTGAGAAGTTTGATGTTCGTCACTGCGCTCCCGAAGGCTTCATAGACCTCCTGCATAATTACACTGACGTCCTCTTGAGCAGGAACCTCAACCCCCATCTCAAACCCCCAAACACCGAAGCACTCAAAGAGGTACACAACATCGGGATGTTGTGAACAGAAGGCATGCATCTTCTTACTCAAGTCTGGGTCGATACCCTTCGTATAAATCAGTAGCTTGTAGCTCTGTCGCTCAAACTTTGATGGGCTCACAACGTAGATATCACCGACAATGACCTTCCTCTCTCGGAGTTTTCGAATCCGCAACTCAAGGGTGGAGAGGGGGACCTTTACCTTGCTTGCAAGTTGGCGGTGCGAAAGGTCGCCAAAGGTAGAGAGCGCCCCAAGGACCTGCATATCAAGTTCATCCACTTCAACTGGCTCGTTGGTGTAACGGATGTGAATGGGCTCAACTGAGAGTTTGCGAGACGTCAGGTATCGCCGAGGGTAGAGGGTAGAGGAGATAGTGAGTGAGACAGCTTTCTCATGAAAGACATCTTTGTGCTTTCGAGAGATCCCGTGAAGGAAGTCGATAACGTGGGCCGGGCGCTTGGCGCAGAAGGCTACACCGAAGTGATACTCTCCACCGAACTCGCCAACCCACATCACCTCGGGAGATGAAACGAGCGATCGAACGAGTGACTGTCGCGCGGTTTTCCCTTGAGCGACCGACGAGAAGAACACGTTGTATACCGAGAATCCGATCTGATGAAGGTTAATAACGGGGAGCGGTCGGATGATCTCTCGCTCTCTGAGGCGTCTGAGAGCGTGTCGCACGATGTGTTCGCGGTAACCAGATTCCTTTTGAAGCACCTCAATTGGCGCCTGCGCACGGAGTTCGGCTGTCGCAAGGATGGTCGCTTCTTTGTCACTTAACTTCATACCAAGAAATGTCCCCTGTTTCGTGGCTCCAAGCAACGAAGATTTGGGAGGGGGCGGCAGAAAACGTGCCCGGGAAGTTGCGGTTGTACGAGTCCTCATCGGTACAAACCTCGCTCTTTGGCATATCGTACTACCTCAGGTGGCAGAGGTAGTACCTCTTCCCCGAGTGCGATATGACGGCGAACCTCTGTAGAACTCACCGGAGCGCCCTCGTAGGGCACAACATTCGCGACGATCTGCTCCGCGACCGGCTGCCCCAGCTCAGAGGATAATGTGCTTATGAGGCTTTGGTCGTGAGAGATGTCGCTGACGCCGGGGCGCTCAACTGGGATAAGCTCGGCGAGAGTTGGGATACGTTTGTAGTCCTTCCACTGAGCAAAATTTTGGAGCCCATCCGCTCCCATAATGAGGAAGAGACGACACTGTTCGGGAGAGATCTCCTGTCGAAGTCGCTCAAGCGTATCGATCGTGTACGCGACCCCCGGCGTTCGCGCCTCCATGGTTGAGACAAACATGCGTAGGTCATCGCGCAGGGCGTAAAAGAGCATATCCACCCTCTCAAGGGCGGACGCTTGAGGGCCATGCTCCTTGAGAGGATTCTGTCCCGTTGGAAGGTAGATCACGGCGTCAAGATGGTGGCGCTCGGCTGCGCGCCGTCCGATCTCGATGTGCGCGTTGTGAACCGGATCAAAGCTTCCGCCCAGTATCCCGATGCGACCAGAGAGGTGCTTAAGATCAGTGAGCAGCGGGACATGAGGCACCTCGCCGAGTTGCGTACGCACCGGCTCAGAATGCTCCCTGCGTGGTATCCTCCACTGAGAGAGCGCCATAGAGACGAGCGCCCCATGATTCGCATACAGGGACCTGATCAGGTCAGGAGTCACCGTCATCCACTTCGCGTCGAGAGCGTCGGATAGACCGCGCGGCGATGAATTGTGGAGCGCGCTCTCCGCACCAAGGTGAAAATGATAGGCGCTGGTCTCGATCCAAGCGTTGTCCGTGACTCGGGGTCCATCTCCAACTCCCTGGTAGATGACATGAGGAGTGGTTTCGTCCATTTCGATGCCGGTCTCCTCGGTCAATTCACGGTACGCGGCAGCAAGGGGGGTCTCGCCGCTATCAACCATCCCTCCCGGGATGGCCCAGGCGCCGCACCCCCGTTGAATGAGGAGCACCTCAAGAAATCCTGTCGTGGGTGAGATCCGCGTCACGATAGCATCGGCGGCGTGATTCGGTCCCCACCTTCCAAGCACGCCTCGGCCCTCGATGCCGGTGCGCCCGAGTGGATTGAGAGGCCTTCCCGAGTTTGGATCGTGCACGATCGGCCCTTCAAAGCTCTTCATCAGACCGGACGCGCTCCACTCAAGAAATTCAGCGCGTGATACTGTGGCGGGATCTGCCCATCCCCCATGAACCACCGTCCGATCGTGAAGGGCGAGTTTTGGCGACTCGTAGAAGGGGGGGCGATAGTCCGGATAGTCGTGTCGCCACGCTCGCAGGTGAGTTGGAACGGGAGCTCGGTCAGGATAGCCCGCTGCCGTAGTGATCGGCGTGTCAGAGTGCGGGGGAAAAGAGAGCGTGCCTGTGTTGAGCTGATGAGGGGTGTGGTTTGGATTGTTGGCAGCTAGCATTGTGTACCTCCTGGGATGAGAACGTTAAGTGGATTCGGATCGATCGATATGTCTGCGACCGTTCCCCGGGGAAACGGAATAGAGTCAAGTGAGTCTCGGCTCACAATCCCTTCGTCGTCGTTTAGAGATGTGATACGGAGCGCTTCTCCCTCGCTGATAGTTCCTTCAACGAATCTTGGGAGGTGGGCGGTTCGTTTCCCGAGATTCTCTGAGAATGTGACGGGAGGCTCACGAAGTTCGAAGCGAGCGTACCGAGCGCTCTTTGGGAATGAACGATCATGAACACCGAGATAGAGCCCAGCGCTTGAGTACCAGCCCGTTGAACCAACTCCAGTGCTGATGAGGATGCCAGAGGAGCGTTGTGTTACCTTTTCACCCCGATACTCCAGTTCGTGTTTTGAGGTCAGCCGGAAGTCTCGCTTGCCAAGCACCACATCATTAATCGCCGAGCCGCACTCGACTCCCCCAACCTTGAGGGAAAGCCTCGTCCACGGCTCGATTCGGTAGTCACCTCTCTCAAGTTGCCTCAGGGTGTCGGGAAGGTATTCGATAGCGATTGGAAGGAGCGCTCCTACACTTGCGCGGGGGTCGGAGTTGACTCCCAAGATAGGAAGAGCGTCCTTCGCCTGGTGGCTGACGAGCTTAAAGAAGTCATCTCCTCCAAGAGCGATGATGAGCTTGAATCGGGAGCGTATTCCAGGATCCTTGAGATCCTCAAGCGTGACGATCTGATTGGGCCCTAATTCGCGGGCACACACCTCGATCGACTCCCGATGGTGCAGGTGCGCTGCGAGTATTCTCAATCCGCTCTCTCCGAGCGCGTTGTAGTGTGCCGTCAGCTCGTCATCCGAGAGGTGTGATGTGGCTTTTTCCCGTTCAAATCTACTCTTCTTGCACACCACAAGGATCTCATGACGAGCAATCGCTGGAGATTGCGAGGGGCAGGGGCACTCTCGCGCCCCTGATGCCGGAGGCAGGGTCAGTCCACCAAGCCCCGGCATTCCTACTTCCTGTTTCAGCATAGTGTATCTCCTTAGTCGAAAAGCTACGGATGGAGCTCAACGCTTCGTGAGGGAGCTCGCTCTGGAATGAGTACTTCACTCGTTGTCACTCCCACGCCGAGAGCGGTGAGCTCCCGCAACGTTCGAACGTCATCGTGAGACGCGAGATTGACTGCGCGGCACGCATCGAGAACCACATGGGTTTTCAATCCGAGGGTCGCCGCATCGCGAGCGGTGGCTGCGACACAGTAATCAAGAGCGAGTCCACAGACGAAGAGTTCAACATCGTGCTGCAGCATCCCTCGGCGAGCCGCCTCCTCCGTTATGATCGCTCGAAGGCTCGTCTCCCGCTTGTGGTGGTTGTCGTAGAACCCACTATAGCTATCGATTGAGGGCGAGGTGCCTTTTTCAACGATGTGGTGGATAGCACCGGTATCCAGGCCCGCATGGAGCTCGGCACCTCGAGTGCCTTGAACGCAATGTCTCGGCCACAAGGTTTGTGCACCTCCCGATAGATCAATCTGCTCAAACACCTTCTTGCCTTCGTGGTTGTCGGCGAAGCTGATGTGATCGCCTGGATGCCAGTCCTTCGTGGCGATCACCAGATCAAATGCTCCTGATCTGATGAGCTTGTTGGCGATAGGGACGACCTGATCGCCCTCTGGAACCGCGAGTGCGCCGCCAGGACAGAAATCGTTTTGAATATCCACAAGAACCAGAACTTTCATGCGTCCTCCTTACTTGGTTGGGTTGTAAAAGCCGTGAGAGATCGGCATCCGCCGACCGATTCCGAACGAGTGCGGAGTGACCCGAATGCCGGGGGCTGCCTGTCGTCTCTTCCACTCGGAGCGATCGATCCGCTGGAACGTTCTGCGGATGAGGGCCTCGTCCCAGCTGTTGCTGAAACGTTGAAGCGCCTCAGAGATGCTCAAGCCCTCCTCGATAATGGTGCGCACCAGAGGAGCGATCTTCTCTGGGTCAGCACCCATCACCTCAGAGTCCTTCTGATTTGGCTTGAGTTCAGCGCTCGGAACTCGATCGATCGTGCTCACAGGAATGATCTCCCGACTGGCTCGTCTGTTGATGTAGCGTGAGAGCTCGTACACGCGGTCTTTATCGACGTCTCCGAGTACGCTAAAGCCACCGACCATGTCGCCGTAGATCGTGCAGTTGTCGAGGGCGAGCTCCGTTTTGTTCCCAGTGTTGAGCACGATCCCGTTGGTCTTGTTGGCGTAGTACATCAGGTCCAACATGCGAAGCCGCGCTTGCACGTTCTGATCCGCAACGCCCTCCGGCGCTGCGACGAGCTCGGGGTCAGTTGCGAAAGCATCCGTGCACGCTTGGAACTGACTCTCGATAGAGAGGCTCTTAAAACGGATCCCGAGGTTATGAGCGAGGATCTCCGCATCAGAGCGAGTCTCTGCGCTGTTGTAGCGAGAGGGGAGGGTGACGCCGATGACCTTGTCAGGGCCGAGAGCCTCGACGGCGAGAGCGGCAACGAGCGCCGAATCGATGCCGCCACTCAATCCGATATAGGCGTACCGAAAATTTCCCTTCTCAAGGCTTCCGACTCGGCGGAAATAGTCTCTGATGCCAAGAACGAGCGCATCGTGGAGCTCTGCGACCCTCTCAGTCTCGGGTAGCGCCAGCTCTTTTTCGGCGTATATGTCAGAGATGAGAAGTTGTTCCTTAAACCCCTCCGCCGTGCCGATGACCGTTCCGTTCCTTCCAACGACCATACTTCGGCCGTCGAAAACGACTTCACCCTCGTACCCGTCGAAGCTGCCGACGAGATTTGCATAGACGATAGGCACGCCCTTGTCTTTTGCTGTGTCCGAGACGAGCCCCAATCGCACCGGCATCTTACCGATGTGGAACGGGGAGGCCGAAAGATTGACAACGAGCTCCGCGCCTTCGTTCACAAGCCGTTGAGCTGGATCGATCGAGTAGCCCTTCGTCCACAGGTCTTCGCATATCTCCGCTCCGATCTTGATCGGACCTGCTTGTACAACGCGTGACCCTCGTGGTGGGGCGAAGTATCGATTTTCAGAAAAGATGTCGTAATCGGGGAGGAGCGTTTTGTCCTGAACGGCGAGGATCTCTCCGTCCCGAATGATCGCCGCTGAGTTAAAGATCTTGGGGCGGCCTCCAGGGAGAGAGCCGCCCGGATCTACGTCGACAAAACCCACGATAACCGTAATCCCCCGGCTCGCCTCTTTGATCCGTTGTAAGCCGGCGAGGTTTGCCGCGAGATAATCTTTATCCCAGAGGAGATCCATCGAGCAGTATCCCGGGATTGCAAGCTCCGGGAACACCACCATGTCAGCGCCCTTGTCCTTCGCCTGACCGATGTACGAGATGATCTTCTCGGTATTCTTTGCGATCATGCCCGGGTCTGTTGAGATCTGAGCTACGGCGACCCGATACGGGGCGTGTGAGGAGACGAGCCCCTCGCTCACGCGTTGAGCTGCGGCTGGAAGTTCGACCTGCATCGAACATCCAGAGGCCGGTAGCGTCAGCCTCTCGGTGGTTTCGGGTCGAGGAGCGATAGTAGGGGCGTTTGTAGGGTTCATAGATCCTCCCATGCGGTTACATCATTCGTGTTAAACGGGGATTTGGATTGTAGGGGCGGCCAACCTTAGAGATCGGTGTCATCGTGTCTTCGGTCTCTCCGACCGCGACGACATCCATGGTCGCCATCCGGCACGGCTTGTAGATGCCGCCCACCCCGAGTGCGTCAAAGAGCTTCACTCCAAGGGTCTTCTCCGCATCGACGAAGGCTTGCACCTTTGCCGGATCGCCAAATCCGCTGGTGAGGATGATCTTCACGTCTTTGTGACCGAATTGATCGAGCGCTCTGCGAAGCGCGTAGACCCCGGTGACCGTTACGCCGGTGCCGTACCAGAAACGTGCTTCAGGTGAGTTTTCAGGGGGCAAAGAGATCCCGCGCGCCCTCCACGCTTGAGCTTCCTCACACCGAGGTGAGGCCAGGGCACCTTGTGCGACGTTCTCTCCACAGGTGTCGACTCGAACCGCGTAGAGCTTGCCTTTGAGCGCATCAGCCACGGCGACGGAATCATCGAGCTCACGATTGTTGTAGTCGATCAGAGCGATACGCGGCACCTCGGGGTCGATAACGCGGTCGAAAGCGAGGGTCGCTTCGACAACCGCGTTCTCCTTGCCGCACTTCCACGCGTAGATATTCTCTAAGGCGTGTGGGATGGTGCCCTGTCCAACCTGCCCGAAGGTGGCTGCGCCAGCGTCAGTTGAGCAGCTCGTTGCCCCACCTCTGTAGGCTGCGTGCGCGATCGCTGGATCTTCAGTGTAGCTCCAGTGACGGGCACCGAAGTAACTGACCGGGCGCCCCCCAGCTAATTCAACGACCTTGCGCATGTTGGCTTCAGCCGCTGTCAGATCGACCTTCTCGACACGGTCGTTTAAGCGAGTGGTGGCAGCGGTCAGGGCTCCGAGGTAGAGCGTTTCAAGAGCGATGATGTCCTGCATCGGCCCCTCGATCACCATTAAGGTCTCTTTGCCCTGGTATGGCGAACGCTCGGGGAGTGCGAATACCTTTCCGCCGTGAGCTTTGAGATCGGTGAACCGGTCAAGCATGGCGAGAGATTCCTCAATTCCAGCGACCTCGCCCGGACCCTTACGAATGAACACCTGAGCGCGAACCCACGGATTGAGCCCCTCGGCTTTGAGGATCTCATGTGTGCGCAAAAAGTATTTGTCGGAGAACGGCTCAAATCGCTCAGGGAGCGATTGCTTTAAAGCCTCTATTCGCTCAGAGAGGGAGGGAGATGCCGGCGCCGTTAGGGGCTCTGCGCTGGCGATTCCGGGTGTCGTTGTTGGCTGTGAATGTGTCTCCATAGTAGCTCCCTTGAAAGTGCCCCTCACTGTGGGCTTTTCTTGAGTATGCTAATCGGAAGACGAAGAAGCTAAAGCGTGTATGAATTAACAGTGGGCAGCCAAGAAGATGTGAACCGTGAGAAATCGGGTTGTCCCGGCGCGCATACGTACAAAAGGGGAGCATGAAGGATCTCGCCCCTGAAACAGCCCACGGGGAGCGATGACTCATCTGTGCGGAACACCAAAGGAAAGGTCGCGCTACTCCGCGAATTTCTCCAGTGGATAGTAGCTGAAGGTAAGCTCTTTAATCACGCTCACCACTGAGCACTCCTGAAGGGCGTGCCCAAAACGGTCATGAAGTTGCTCGGTAAGATCCGCAAGCTCTTCACTGTTTTTGACCTCACACCGAAGGGTGTAGTCCCAGGCCCCAAGGAGTCGCATCATGCTCACGATGGATGGATGTTGTCGACACCACGCCAGGAGATCTGCGTGAATCTCTCGCGCGAAGGTTGAGAAGGTCAGCTGAAGGCGAAAGACGTTCATGCCGAGCCAGTTCGAGGAGATGAGATAGGGGAAGCCGATTATCACGCCACTCTTCTGGAGGGCGTTGATCCGGTATCCGATTCCGACCAGGGGGGTCCCCTGGACCCCGAAGCACCATTTTTCTTCTATCCGAACTTGGCTTCGCTAAGATTCGGATTACGACCAGGGGTGGTCCCCTGGACCCCTCTACGGATTCCCCTCAAGACGTATCCGAGTCACCATGGAGGGCGCGAGTACCCTCGCGCCGTGCTATCGGACCGCCTTGATGGATCCTCATCGAGCGGGGCACACATCCCGACCCGGGATGTCTAGGGGGTCTCTACGATCGCCTCCCAGCATGAATATCGTCTCTCACCTGAGACCGAAATCGCTGTTTCGATTGCTTCGCTTCAGGCCCAAACAGATCTGAGAAACCTGAGAGCTCCCGTCATCTCTCCTGCAATTATTCGCTCTTCGATCTCCGTTCTTACTCGAGAAAAATCCCGAGCCGCACCTCGGTTTTAGTAAAGAGCTAGTCCTTGTAAAATTGAATCCAAAAGTTGGAAGTCTTTTGAACCATGTCGCTCAGTGTAACTGGCTGGTCTAAGGGGATATAGCCCCGCAGAGCCCCGCCGGTCATGTTTACGTTCCAGATCGCCAGTAGAATACACAAGATGGCGATCGCTCTCTTTGCAAGCTTCCAGGGGATGCGTTGCACTTCAGAGATTCCAAGAGCTGTCGCGATAATGAATCCTTCCAAAGCTCTCTGACCAAACGATACACCGAACCACCAACAGTGCCATGAGGCGTTGATGTAGATGTTGAGAAGTACTCCTATGAATAGGGAGACGTAGAGCCTGTTAGGGTGGCGTAAAAGCCCCCACATGAACAGAATAGAGCCGATCAGAAATATCGGATGCCACAGCAATGCGCCGTGGAATGGTGAGAACAGAACCTGCCAAAGCTGAGGAGAAAAAAATTGGAAGGTCTCACCCAGGTAGGTATATACGAGAGGATGCCCATACAGCGCCTTCAGGGCGAGCATTTGCGCGAGTAGAACGAGGCCACACGATATCGCCGCTGCCGTGACTCGTGCCCACGATCTCTGTCTCACGGTCTCTAGAATAGTAAGAGCCGGGTAGACTAAATACACCAGCGCTTGTGGTCGGCAGAGGATGACGAGCCCACTCGTTAAACCCAGGAGCACATAGAGGACGAGGGGAGGGCGTTCGCTCAGGTTGATCTTTTCGGAAATATAGAAGGCCGCGATCAGGGAGAAAAATGTGGCGCCGTGCGCCATGGTTATGTCAGCTGACTGATAGAATAGGAGTGGCGACGCTGCCCATGCCATAAAGGCGGCAAAGAGCGCCACTCGAGTGTCGTTTATGCGTAACTGGATAAATTTTACCAGGAGGAGAACGCTCGCACCTGAATAGAGTAGATGAAGGAGAGCGATGGCTAGTTGATAGGGGATAGAGTATCCGTCGAGTTGATAATCAAACCCAAGGGAATTGAGTAGGTATGCGGCGACCTGCCCCAATCCCATCGCCGGTAGCGTGAGAAGAGCCCAGCCGATCGAGTATTTATTCGGGAGCAATTTCATCTCAGTAAGCGGCTGTGTCAGGAGCAGGGCTCTATCCTTTTCGGGTATCTGGTTGTAGATGGATAGCTCATTACTAAAGTTCACATCGTGATCGAAGACGATCGAACGCAACCAAAAATAGTAGTGCGAGCCATCCCAGCCGCGTATAAGTCCCCCTTCCTTGAAGAGGATCGCAACAATGGTGACTCTGATGAAGAGAAATAAGAATACGCAGCCTAGTAGGGCGTACCCTCCAATAACCCAACGAGGGACTTTGCGGTTTGGGATGGGAGATGCTGGTAGTGGGTGTGGATGTGTTGGCGGCATGCTTGCGACGGAGTGGTTGCTCTGTAACTCTCGCCCCACCGTACTACAGACTACTACCTGAAGAGCAAGTGCTCAAAGGTATGCACCACGCCGCTGTATCGCTAACGTGGTAGGGAACTCGCTGAGGGGATACTGCCGGAGCTCTCTCAAGATTTGCTAAAAGAGAGTTTAGGTAACTCCCTGAACTGATAAGACCTACTCATGCGGCTTGAAATCTTGCAGAGCATAACTTTTTACCACGCGGTATCCAGGAGAAAAGGGGAAGAGCTCAATCTTGTTGGTCAAGTACCATCCAACATTACTCGGCGAAATTCTCCAGCGGATAGTAGCTGAAGGTGAGCTCTTTGATCACGCTTACCACGGAGCACTCCTGAAGGGCGTGTCCAAAACGGTCGTGAAGCTGATCGGTGAGTTCTGCAAGCTCCTCGGTGTTTTTTACCTCACACCGTAGGGTATAGTCCCATGCTCCAAGGAGTCGCATCATGCTCACGATGGAAGGATGTTGACGACACCATGCAAGGAGCTCTGCGTGAATCTCCCGTGCGAAGGTTGAGAAGGTCAGCTGGAGGCGGAAGACGTTCATGCCGAGCCAGTTTGAGGAGATGAGGTAGGGAAAGCCGATGATCACGCCACTCTTTTGGAGGGCGTTGATCCGGTATCCGATTGTTGATTGCGGCATGTCGAGATCTTGAGCCAGCCCTCGCAGGGATTGAGCTCCTCGATGCCCAAGAACCTGAAGAATGCGGTGATCCGTGTCATCGATCGTGAGGTGTTTCTTTGTCGGAAGCGAGGCGAGGCAGTTAACGTGCTTCGTACCCTCCGGGGCGAGATACTTGCGACCGAACCACCAGTACCCGATCGAGGTTCCCATGTCTCTGCCGGCAAAGATTCCGGTCGCCTCACCATCAAGGTCTTCGAGGTGTTTGACGAGCTGGTTGATGTGCAGAGCTTCGAGCCCTACGATGAATTCGTGCTTACCCGCCGTTCGATAGAACCAGCGAACTCCGGGCGCCTTCATGACCGCTTTGGTGAGGCGTGCTTGTGCGCTCTTTGAGCTCTTGGCGGGCGAAAAGAAGAGTTCGACCTCCGTGGCCCCCACTAGAAATGTGTCGATAAAAACTCGCTGTGCAATCGCCCCCTGTGATTCCCAACGAGCAATCTTGCTCCGCAAGGTACTCTCTCGCATCCCCATCTTCGCCGAGAGCTTGGCGAGGGATTGGGGTCCCCAAAATTGGAGTGCGAAGAGGAGTTGTTTATCTTTAGCACTAAGGTTCATCCTGCTCTTTGGGCTCCTGACGAATGTGAACGATCTACCTTCCTCTGCACATTACAGTATCGACTTGGAGACCGAGGCACTCAAGGGGAACCGGTCTCGCGCTCTGCCTACAGTACTGTCAGATGGCGGCGCTCTCCTGAAAAATAGTCCCAAATCCTACAACTCCCTGGATAAAAGCACTCATAGCTCCACCACAGAGGCGACGCGGATTCATGTGGAACAGTAGTTTGTTTCTGACCCGCCCACACTACCCGCACTGGGGGGGACGTTCAGAGAGTTAAGGTTTTAGAAGCTGTCCGATATCGGTCTCCAATCATCCTCCCTGTGAGTCAGGCACGAAGCGAGCCCGGCGAGCTCTCCGAGGATCAAGCGATCGTACCGATTCAAGTCGGAGCCAATGTTGTTCTCTATCCGGTCGATGATACTGCCAAGTTCTCGGGCGAT
>JALRCK010000359.1 GCA_023262305.1 Deltaproteobacteria bacterium | reverse complement strand
TCCTCACAGGGATCAGCATTCGCGAAGTCGGAAAAACATGGCGAGAGGCGGATGCCGATGTCGCCGAGGCGATAGATTTTTGTGACTACTATGCCGCCGAGATCCGCCGCATCGGCGTCCCTCGACTTACGCAGCACGTTATGGGAGAGGAGAATCACTACCTCTACCAGCCTCGGGGCGTCACGGTGGTTATCTCGCCTTGGAACTTCCCCCTTGCCATCGCTTGTGGCATGGCAGCCGCGGCGCTGGCAGCCGGCAATACGGTCGTCCTGAAGCCCGCAGAGCAATCGAGCATTATCGCGCACCAACTCGCCCAGATCTTCCTTGAAGCGGGAGTTCCCAAGGATGCCTTTGCGTTTGTGCCCGGCAAGGGAGAAGAGGTTGGTCCCTACCTCGTACAACACCCGCTTGTTGCAATGATCGTCTTCACGGGATCTCGCGCCGTAGGACTCCAGATAGTCGAATCTGCTTCACGGGTCCCGAACGGGCAGCGCATGATCAAAAAGGTCGTTGCCGAGCTTGGCGGGAAGAACGCTATCCTCGTCGACGAAGACGCCGACTTCGATGATGCGATTCGCGGAGTGCTCTCGTCAGCTTTCGGATACGCTGGACAGAAGTGCTCAGCCTGCTCGCGTCTTATCGTTGTAGGAAGCGCGTATGAGCCATTTGTGCAGCGGCTCGCGGCTGCGACCGCAGACATAATTGTCGGAACCGCAACCGACCCCGCAAGCTTCCTCGGTCCCGTTGTTGACAAGGAGGCTTACGACCGAATCGTCAAAACGATTACATCCGCATCAGACCTCACGCTCCTCGCGCAGGCCAAAGTGCCAGCGGAACTCGTCCAACGAGGAAACTACATTGCTCCAACAATATTCCGCGACGTCCCAACGAACCACCCAATCTGGACCGACGAGATCTTTGGACCAGTCGTGGCGTGCACCAAGGCTCGAGACTTTGAGCACGCCCTCCAACTCGCCACTGCGTCAGAATACGCCCTCACTGGGGGCGTCTTTTCGCGACACCCCCACAACATTGAGCGCGCAAGGGAGGAGTTCCGTGTAGGCAACCTCTACATCAACCGCGGAATAACCGGGGCGCTCGTCGAGCGACAACCCTTCGGGGGATTCTTAATGTCCGGCGTAGGTTCCAAGGCTGGCGGACCAGACTACCTTCTTCAATTTATGGAGCCACGAGTAATTACCGAAAACACCATGAGACGAGGCTTCACACCCGATATTGAGTAACGAAAGGATATGGTTTTTTCCACTCTGACCCTCCGCCATCGGGTGCTGGTATTCTCCGCTATCATCGCGGTGGGACTTCTCGCCGTGTCCGCGTGCTCGGAACTCTCAATCGTGCCGCGACACCCCGCGGCACAGGGAGCTGTCGACCGACTCCTGAACGAGGATCCCCTTCTGCAATCCGAAGCCCAAGTCGAGATACGAGCGCTGGGACCGGGAGCTATGCCAGAGCTCCGAGATCGATTTGACGCAGCATCACCCGAACAACGCAAAAAAATCGTTGAGCTGGTGGCAGCGATCGGAAAACCAGACGAGGTAGTCCGCGATGTGTTCATAGCTGCTGGCAAAGATACCTCCCCTGAGGTCCGAAAGGTCGTCGCGTTTCGAGCTGCCTACTACCCTCAACTTCAGCGCGACCTATTCCCCACCCTGCACGCCCTGGCGTGGGACAGCACTCCTGAGGTGCAGGCCGCAGCCATAACCTCCCTCAGCGAATTTTCAGCGCAAAACTCTTTAACTTCTGAAGAGCTTCAAGAGCTCATGCGCAGCCCCTCTCCCCTGGTGAGCGCAGCCGCGGCAAGCACCGCACTCTCTCGCCCGGAGCAGATCCTCAAACAAAGAGCGCAGGAGGCCCTCCCTCAGTTGGTCGGCGAGATCATGAACCCATCCCCGCTGGTAAGAGCGGCGGTTATCATCGCAATCGGAAAATACGGCCCCGACGCCGGACCTGCGGCGCCCCCATTGGCCGGCGCCTTGGCACATGACCCCGTGCCCGAAATACGGCTCCAAGCGGCGATAGCCCTGATTAAAACCAAGATGAAATCAGCTAAAGCTGTTGCTCTGCCTGCCCTACAAGAGTTTTCCAAGAGCTCCAATCCAGCCATAAGCGGTCCAGCCAAACGGGTTCTCCAGTCGGAGGGAGGGGATGCCCCTCAAAGGATTCCTCCCAACAAATAGATCACTTCTTTTGCCCTTCCCGATATAAAGCATTATACTCACGGGATGCTCGATGCCCTCCTCGCTTCCCATGGATTAGCGGCTTACCTTCTGATTATCGCAACCCTCTTGGGAGGCGCTTTTGGACTGCCATTTCCAGAGGACCTCTCTCTTATCATCGCCGGTATCCTGGTAGCCTCAGACAACGCCGAACTGTGGATCATGGCGCTCACCTGCTACTTTGGAATCGTTGTCGGAGACATCATCATCTACCGGCTTGGCTGGATGACAGGTCCTAGGATCTTTCGCAAACGGTGGGTAAAGAAGTATCTCACGTCTTCTAAACTTCAGGGGTTGCGCGCCAACCTTGAGCGAAAGACGTTCGTAACGATATTTGTCGCTCGCCACCTGTTCTATCTGAGAACTATCACCTTCTTGGTGTGCGGAGCAGTGAGAGTTTCCTTTGCCCGATTCCTCATCGCTGACGCAATCGCGGCACTCATTACAACACCGCTCATGCTCGGAATCGGCTACCTCTTTGGTCAACATTTTGACCACATTGTAGCGGCTATCAAACAGATCAAACTCCTCCTCGTGCTCGCGGGTATTGGCGTGGCGATATATCTCTACTTTCGCTTTAGGAACAAGGTCGAGAGTACAACCGAAGAGGGAGACGAAGAAGACTTGGAAGACGAGGAGGACAGGTCCGCAGCCGAGTCCGAGGAGACTCCGACCATTCACTAGGTGATTTGTGATAGACCCTCACACCTGACCACCTACAACAGGGAGTAATCAACAGGAAGTCATCACACCGTGGACATCAGCTCTCAAGCCACGTTCTTGGCAAACGCTACCATTTCGACATCCAGGCGTTCCATCGCCCGTACTATCTCAAACTGAGTGCGAGCCCGCTCAAGATTTTGACCCGGGCGATGAATGCGGAAATAGTTGTCGCCATCGAGGTAATCAGTCAAGAATCTCACCCCAAGAATGAGAGCCAAAACTCGCGGTGCCACCGGCAGAAGCGCCATCTCTTGGGGAGTGAGCATATCTCCTACCTCTGAAAGATATCCCTCACAAATCGCCTTGTAGAGCTTCATGTCGACTACCACCTTCGAAAAATCTTGCTCGTCCTCAGCACACGGCACC
>JALRCK010000358.1 GCA_023262305.1 Deltaproteobacteria bacterium | reverse complement strand
AGTACCTTGCGGGCCACAGGAATTGCACCGACTTCAGAAAAGCCTTCGATCAGTTCTGCGTGCAGAGCTTTGGGAGAGAGAGGTGTAAATCCGTGTCGGTGTGGTGCCCGAATGGCTCGGGGCACGCCCTTAACTTTGTCGAACTAGAGGATAACACGTGGTACCTCGTCGACCCTCAGGGAGAGATTTACAACAAGCACCCCCTTGATAAGCCCGAGATTCCGGACGACCTTCTGGCAGAGGTTATGCCCGGGTGTGGGTGCACATATGATGTTCATAGCTATGCGGGCGTTCCGAACACCGACCCTTATCGATGTGCGGGCGATGACCTCGATCTTTGGGGTGTGCACAATAGTTTGAGGGACAGGAGTCCTATTGAGAGCTGCTTAAAATGTTGCGCCGCGCTTCCTCCTCCACCCAACCACCCTAATGAGCAATATTTTTACGAAGTATGTCGGAACAGTTGCGAAGTCTCCGGACTGGACCTGCCCAGAGAGGGATATTGCTCCTTTCGATACGCTGGCGAGGCTTGTAAGGCGTGTTGCTCGGCTTCCTCTGAAGGGGTTGATGCCTGTAAAGCCTCCTGCTCCAAGGATGTGAAGTGCGTTGGACTGGACCCGAACTGGGGCACGGTGCCGGAAGCTTCCCCAAATGAGTGTGCTACCAAAACTCTTAACAACGGAGGGGATTGCGCGTCCTGTTGTCAGGGAGAATCAACTCTCTGCAATTACCTCAATTCGATGCCGTGCGCGGGATGGCGCAGGGAGTGCCTTCAGGCGTGTGCATCTCGTGCCCCGGTGCGTCCCGAGGCGACACGGACAGCAAAGCCGGGAGTCTCGCCAATACCCTCTTAATGAGCACCCCCTGCTCTCTCATGACTCCACCTCCCGCTCTCGCAGCGCGTAAACAGTGCGAGCATCGGCATAGGCCGCGTGGTTCTTTCGGGGAGGACTGATGAATTAGATATCAACCACTTAGCAGAAACGCCCCCAAAACGGCGGTTTTACGTGCGAGCTTACCGCCCCTAAGAGTTCCTAGTACTAAAGTTACCTAGTTGCCCCGCCGACCTTCCTATTGAGAGAGGTAGATCCCCCTGGGCCCTACCCCTCCTTTAGGGAAGAACCCCCTTCGTTTGTGGGCACTACTATGAAGATTGGAATAACCGTTGGCGTTCCAAAGGAAACCGGCTCTGGGGAGACCCGAGTTGCTGCCACTCCAGATTCGGTGAAGCGACTTTTGAAATATGGATTTGATATCCACGTTGAGGAAGGCGCGGGACGATTAGCTGGATTTCCCGATGAGGATTACGACGCCGCTGGAGCAAAAGTTGTTTCAGCTAAGGAAGCTTGGGCTTCCCCAATCGTGACAAAAGTTGCCCCTCCAACGGAACAAGAAGGCTCAGCGCTCCAATCTGGCGCGATGATAGTCTCGCTCCTTGAGCCATACAGAAACGCGCAGCTCTTGCAGCAGCTCGCACAGGGACGAGTCGATGCCTTAGCTCTCGAGGCGATCCCCCGAACATCCCGAGCACAGGCGATGGATGTGCTTTCATCACAAGCAGGCATCGCCGGATACCGCGCGGTGTTGGAGGCGGCTCACCACTACGGGCGCTTCTTTCCGATGATGATGACATCTGCCGGATCAGCAAAGGCAACCAAGGTGACCGTTCTTGGCGCGGGCGTTGCGGGGCTTCAAGCAATAGCTACTGCTCGCAAACTCGGAGCGGCTGTTGAGGCGTACGATGTTCGACCCGAGACACGGGAGCAGATCTTATCTCTTGGAGCAAAGCCCATTGAGATTCACATCGATGAGTCAGGCAGCGGCCAAGGGGGATACGCAAAGGAGCTCTCGGAGGAATCCAAGAAAAAGATCCAAGCCGCCCTCGATGAGAAACTTTCTAAAAGTGACATTATCATTACAACAGCAAACGTACCCGGACGAAAAGCTCCTCTCTTGGTTTCCGAATCCGTTGTTGCAAACATGCGGTGCGGATCCGTTATTGTAGATATGGCGACCCCAAGTGGCGGCAACTGCACACTCAGCAAGCCTGACGAAGTAGTCGACCACAATGGCGTAAAGATCGTTGGATACACAAACTATCCGGCTATGATGGCGACAGACTCCAGCAGCTTCTTTTCCCGAAACATAGTCTCCCTCTTTGACCTCTTCGTAAAACAGCGGGAAAGCGGGGAATCAACCTTCCTCATCAACCTAGAGGACGACATCATAGAAGCCTCGATGCTCGTGCACCAAGGCATTTTGCGAATGAAGAAATAGGAGCGCCTCATGTCTGGAACGATGATCGCAATTTACGTTTTCACCCTCGCATGCTTTGTGGGGTACCACGTTATTTGGGGCGTTACACCTGCGCTCCACACCCCTCTTATGGCGGTCACAAACGCCATCAGCGCCATCCTCGTCATCGGAGCGATGCTCGTTGCGGGTTCACCCCAGGCGGCGGAGTCCCCGTGGATCCAGGCGCTCGGATTTTTCGGTGTCATGTTGGCATCAATTAATATCTTCGGCGGTTTCGTGGTCACAAATCGAATACTAGCGATGTTCAAAAAGAAATAAGCGAGATCGTCACTATGAACCTCAATCCAGATTTTTTTGCCTTTGCGTATCTTGTTGCGACCATTCTATTCATTTTTGGTCTCAAAGGATTAAGCCATCCCAAGACGGCCTTGCGAGGCAACCTCTTCTCCATGCTCGGGATGGGGCTCGCAATCATCGTTACCTTCTTTCACCCTAACGTCTCGCAGTACGGTCTCATCGTCGGGGGGCTCGTTGCTGGAGCCGTTATAGGCGTGCCTCTGGCGCTGCGGATAAAGATGACTGCGATGCCCCAGCTCGTTGCAGCGCTGCACAGCTTCGTTGGTCTCGCAGCTGTCCTCGTTGCTGGAGGCACCTATCTGATGCACGTTCAAGAAGGGCACCTCTCTCCTGTTCTTCTTACGGAGCTCGTGGTCGGAAGCGCTATCGGAGCGGTAACATTTACTGGCTCCCTCGTTGCCTTCGGCAAACTTCAAGCTCTGCTCGGCTCCGCTCCCCTTGTATTCCGCGGGCAACACATCCTGAATGCGCTCTTGATCGCCTCTATTTGCGCCCTATCTGGCTTCTTTGCCTACGACCACAGTCTTCCTGTCTTCGTAACGGTCACCGCGCTCTCCCTCGCACTCGGATTCCTTTTGGTGCTTCCGATCGGAGGCTCTGACATGCCGGTGGTAGTCTCTATGCTCAACTCCTACTCTGGCTGGGCAGCTTCGGCAACAGGCTTCACACTCAATAATCAGCTCTTAATCGCTACGGGTGCGCTCGTGGGTTCAAGTGG
>JALRCK010000357.1 GCA_023262305.1 Deltaproteobacteria bacterium | reverse complement strand
GCCCTCAACCGTCGCGGTATTCCCCTGGACCCAAACATTCAAGCTGACGCAGCTAGGATCGAGGCGAACCTTCAGAATCGACTTAGGGAAAATATCAAACTGGTTGTGCCTGAGACGATGCTTGAGGTCTATAACCGGGTCATCAAGGCAGATCTTCGAGCCGAGCAGCTTGAGAGGGATCGACTCGCCCGCGATGCTACCGCCGCGGCTCAGGCGCAGGCGGCCAATGCGCATACTCCTCCCCTCGCCAGCCGGTTACGCCCGCCCGCGGCGACAACCACCACGCCCGGTCAGGCCGAGCAAAAACTTTCGCCCGAAGACCAAGAGGATTTTGATCGAGAACAGGTCAAGAACGCGGAACGAGTTGAATACTTCGCTCGAGCTCTCAATAAAGATAAGGTCGACCTCAACGAATGGATCGCCAACTCAGGGCTCAAGGATCCAAGCACCCGAATAGACGGTCAGAGCGCGCTCTTTGCAGCTGAGCTTGAAAAACTACGGCAGCTGGGCATTTGGAAGGCTCACACGGACCCAAATGACACCGATCCCTGCGCGTCGGCGGCAAGGTCATACATCAATCCTCTGTACTTTAAATCGAGGCAGGTGTGCATGTGGCTCCTTAATGCGGCCGCGGTGTCCCTGACAATCTGTGCCGCTGCGGCCGGACCAGGAGGCCTCATGATGGCGGGTCCCGTGCTAGGTCTGGCGAATATCGGGGCCCAGGAGTTTATAAAATTTTATTACGACAGGAAATTCAAACAGATATTCCAAGAGATGACGAGAGAGATTACCGATGCTGGTCCTATGGAGTCGGGTATCGCGTGGGCTGGTGTCGCGATCAAATTCCTCCAGGAATATAAACCGTTCATGATTCGAGCTGTAAGAGGTGACATTAAAGACGATCACATGTCTATGGAGATAGACGCGGCGATATCTCAACTCAAACAGGCCGCGCTGCACGGCGCACGCTCGATTCAAACTAAGGACCGAGAGATTGCCAAAGAGACCTTCTTCAAGGATCAAAAGTTCAACGATTACATTAAGCAGAACGAAGCCTTCATGAAGGCGCTTGAAAAACGATGGCTTGGCGCCTCCGATTGGGCCGCAAAAGCAGGCTGGGCTGGTGGCCTCGGTGGGATCGGCTGGACTATTAATAGTCTGATGTAACCCCCCATTACAACTTTCAATACGTTTTTTAACCTACGAGGGAGATAGGTCGCACGAGGGCCTCAAATCCCTCTGGGGTCCGCTCAATGAAGTGATGGCGGCGGAATAGCACTATCTTGTTCCGTAACAGTTGTGCAAAGCGCTGTATGAATGACGCTGCTACGAGCATCGACGCGAAGTTCGCATTTCGCACTCATTCCTTGCTTGTTCATAATACCGTCTCTGAGAGTATTCTTGTCTCTTGTCGCATGAACATCTCCTGCAATTTATGATCCTCTAGGAGGTGTCTACATGTGCGCATGCTCCTCTCGCCCATGGGTTCCTTTATCCCTGCTCCGCGGAAACAAAAACAAGGTCGTGCAAGCGAGGTGTGCCGCGCTTCCCCAAAACGGTTGTGAAAAGAGCTCCCGCGCATTGGAGGGACCGCGTCCCCGCGGTCCGGTGATGCATCAATCCAACAAGTTGCTCTGCAAACGGATTTACGCACGACAAGAGCGGTCGCAGCCCCGGACCACGAGATCCCCTCATCACTTCGTTCTCCATCTACCCAAGTGTCGCCGGACAGCCGTGCTCTTTGGCTAAAGAACGAGGAAGGCGTGGAAGACGCGGAGCTATGAATCGTTTCTGTGTGCTCTGAGCTCTCTGCGTTACTTTACTAACATATTCCAACGCAGAATAACGTGGCCGTTTGCCTACCGAAGCATTGCGAATACCTCGTGGAGGACACATTCATCAATACGACCTACGTCCGTCACGTAATCAAAAAACTCAGCGTCCTCACAGCAAGGGATGATCGATCTATCACATCGGATACTCCCCAGCGCGGTCTCTTACCCTATCCTGGATGTGATGGGTTTCGTTGGCCCGATTATCGCCTGCGCTGATGGAAGCCTTCTCGCCGGCATGTTGAAAAGCACGGATACCTACCTACTAGTATCTCTCCACGGCCATTAAGTTAAGGGCACCTTGGGTAACCTTCATCATCTTGGTCGCCCTCTGGGAGGTCAAATGAGGCAGCAAAATATGGTTTTTACCACTAAGGACGCAGAGTATGTCCCCGGGATTTTTGTCTTAACTCCATGGCCGTGACTATCTCTCTAGTGCTTTATAAGCTACATCCTGAGAGACCAGGCAATCGTCATACGACCAACGTTCCTTGTGAGATAAGAAACGCATTGAAAACCGATCTAGTCCTGGTGCTTAGTACTGGTCTTATTCGTCTCTCCGTTAAACTTCCAAGGGGAAGTTGCCCTACTAGAGGGCCCCGCCGAATAATCAGAGGAGTTCATATATCCCTTCTCGTCTACCTGCTGAACCCTAAAGCCATGATCACCGTCTAACTTGCCGTCTGGAGCGTAATCGGCACCAAACGCAGTAAGCCTTTTACCTGTGTCCCATGCGTCACTTGTGCCCATATTAGCCGTATTGACTCCTTCGGTCACAACCCGCGATGCGGCAGTCACAGGATTGTATGAGCCGCCCATGTTATTCCACTTATCGAGCATGCTTTGTTCAGCGCCCTTCCCGTCGGCGGCTAACTGTCTGCCCGCTGCGACGTACGAGGTACCACCATACAAGAGTCCACCTGAGTAGCTATTAGCGGCATCCGCCGAAGCACTCGCTTTGCCAGGAGCCGCGCTACCACCAGAGCTAAATCGGTCGAGCATACCAGCCATACCCATCTGAGTAGCGTCAGAGGGCTTCTCATTCGGTGCGAGGTTACCGGCGTTCATACCTGCGATACCTCCCATAGCCGAGGCGTGTGCCGCAAAATCATTCTTCGCTTCCCACGCTGCTGAGGCAGCTTCGAACTCAGCTTGCGCGCCAAGCTTTCCTGAAAGATCCTTCAGTCCGCCAGACACTGCGCCGAGCCCCTCTTTCTGGTATCCAAGGGCTTGCTGACGACCTGCCGCTCTGACGAATCCTTCATCAGCCATGCGGCCCATACCGACCCTAGCAGCCTCTACACCGTAAGCGCCGACTCCTGCGATCTTTGAGGCGGCTCCGCCGCTACCAGAGCTACCATCGGCACCAAACACGTTCTTTAAGCCCGGGACCTTTTGGCCCATCGCCACCGCTCGGTTAAAGTTGTCAAGCTGCTTGTTGGCAAGACCCGCTCGGGCCCCCACCAGTCCCGACTCAAGTCCCGCTTGCGTTGCAGCAAGCCCTTCACGCAT
>JALRCK010000356.1 GCA_023262305.1 Deltaproteobacteria bacterium | reverse complement strand
CGCTGAGTACTCCTCTGGAGCACCCGCGATCTTTTCACTAGCAGCCATGAGCGCTGCCAACATGAACCCTCGAAGCGAGGCATCCGTTTCCTCTAGAAATATTCGGAGGATCTTTCGGGACTCAGTTCCATACCTCATATGGGCGGGGAAGATCTGGTCAGCGACGAAATCAAAGGCTTGCTTGAAGTGCGAATCCTTTCCGGATCGTCGATCCTGGTACTCTGCCTCGGGGGGTAAGATAAGCAGCTTTAAAGCAACGGACCGAATCTCGGCGCTCTGAGCCCAGAACAATTCATACAACTGCCGCGCGTGTTGCTCCTCAAGTGGGGTCACCGCAAGATCGCACGTCCGGCGCTTTTTAGGATAAAGCTTCGAAAATTCCTCCATGAGCCCCCCTCCGGAGAAAACCTCATCCGCGCCAAGGTTTGCGCTTGCATCCTCGACGACCGCAATAACCGGCACCGGCGCCTTCTTAAGATCTGGAAGCCGTCCCTCTATCTCAGACCTTACCCCCGCCATTCGCTGAGCCCTCTCTTTCAGGTTAGGGAGCCCCTCGCTGAGAGCATCAGCTTTGCGAAGCATGCCATGTCGAATCGCTTCAAGCTCAATCGAAAGTTCTGACTCAATATACTCGTCTTGATATAAATAGTCTACGACCTCAGTGGGCTTCATGCCTATGACCTTGTGGAGAACCGGTGACTCTTGTGCATCGGTGATGCCGGACATGCTCGCGAGAAACTCTTTCGCCCCTCTCTGAAATGCTGAGATTAAGGGCTCAATCTCCTCACGCTCTGACTGAGCTCCCTGCTGCACGGACGTGATGGATTGAAGAACTCGTTTCAACCCTTTGGCGCACTCCGCTTCCCCTTTAGCGTGCTCCCTATCGAAGCTCTTTGGTAATCCGTTAAGCGCTCGACGGATAGTCGTTTCGAGGGAGCGGATATCCGTTGCCTTTGAGAGCCTGTCCTCTAGTGTCTCCACAAATGGATATGCCGGGAGGTTTGCCAACCCGTGCAGCACCTTACGCCGCAACACCTCAACCGGCTGCACCGCTGATGCGCCCTCTAGCTCGGTGAGCGCCTCCTGCAGAGTCTGATGGAATGTAGCTTGCTCAGCACTGAGGGCCGCGCGATTCGCAGCCACAATCTGCTCGCCGGCTCGTATAGCAAGTTGATGAGCTTCCTCGAATGGGAGGACATCTCTCTCGGAATCGATTCCCCGAAGAATGAGCTGCCGAGCTTCCGGCGATACCACCTCGGGAATCGCCTCTGCTATGAGATCCGTAAGAGAGTCCCCACTGAACATCGCGCTCAAATCGCGGGTGTGTTTCAGATGCCCCTCTATGACCTCAAACTTGGTGCCCAGCCACCGATCTTGATCGGTAAAGTATGTGAGTCGTTCTATGTTCTCCTCTGCCTTATCCCGTTCTACCTGGTAGCTCTCTTCGAGTGCATCAAGGGTGTCTCTCACAGCCTGAATCTCACGACTTCGAGAGATATCGACTCTTCGGGCAAATGTGCTCAGATTCTCCAACGTCAGCGGCTGCGATAGAAAGTGTACTACTGCACTACGACGCTCCGGATCCTGATTGAGAAATTCAAATCCAGCCTCGGCCGACCTAAAATACTCATGCCCATCCATGATTCCTGACCGGTTATGCTCGACGATGCCATCGCGTAACCGATATGACAGCACCTCCTGTAGCTCTAATTCATCCGCCAGCACACCTAGCATATCTCGACGTTCTTGCACCGGCAGCCGTTGACGAAGTCGACTTACAATATCGTCAAGTTGGGGCTGGGTTATTTGAATATATGCGGCTGTGTTGTCATCCCTTCCCTCTAGTGCATGTCCGTTGCGGACGCTTATCTGCTCCCGTATCGCTCGGCTCCACGCCTCGGTTACCGTATTCCTCAAAACGGGGTCCTTCAGAGAAAGAAGTGTTGCACTCTGCTGGAGAGCTTCATCTCGCTTGCTCGCGACATCATCACGCCGAGCCGACGGCTGGGAGACATTGTCCCCCCTCAACGCGTCGGAGATCCGCTTACTCTCCTCTCGTGGGGAAAGAAGGACGCGCTCTGCCATGAGCTGCCGTTCAACTGGGTCCTGAAGTGCTGAGACCCCTTCAATAATCTTTTCTCGAAGAATCTCTCGTACCTTACTCGGGGCTGACGGAAAGAGCTTGGCTTGCTCCAGCGCCCAGAAAACGTCTACAAGCTGCCCCAGCGGAGCGTCCCAGACATGCACTGCCTCGATGTGGTCCAGAAGAATTTGTCGCTCATCATCGCCTATCCCGCGAATCGCTGGAAAGAATTGTTTGTGCTCCGCTATAATTGGAGCGATCGGATGCTTGCCTATTTTCAGTTTGGCAAAGATCTCTACAAGGAGCTCAGCACCTAGGTCTTGCGAAGAGCGTTGATACAGCGATACTGACTGCAGGTGGCGCAACTTCTCCCGTTCATCGGCGAAACGGTACCCAGCAAAGTAAGCCTTCGTCCACACGCTAGACGGAAGCCGATGTTCAAGTCCTCTAAGAAAGTCAGCCCGCTCATGCGCAGCTAATGAGGGGCACTCGGCTGCAAAGAGCGTGAGGGGGTGTCGACAAACATGCTCCCCGGATATCCTATCCTCCGGGTGAAATCCGATCAGAGTGGCGTAGCATGGTCCGTCGGTATTGAGGTAAAAGGCGCGAATTTTCTCCGAAGCCTCTCGACGCAACTCCGGGTCCTCAAGGGAGAGCATCGCCTCAAACTTTTTTCTAAGCGCTACGGCGGAAGCGTAGTGTGCGGCCAATTCATCCGATACCGGAGTCCCCTGTTCATCTTCATCGTGCGCAGTAGCCCAATCTGGTTGTGCCACTCCTCCTATGCGATCAGAGGGGTGAAACGTGGTCTGGGAGGGATGGGCGAGGGCCTCGGCAAAATATGAGAGCGCCCCTTCAAGATTCTTTGCGAGGAGGTCTGCTGGAACCTCTCCAAGTGTGGAATAAAGGTCCAGCTCTGCTCTTATTTCATGATTTGATATCGCTTTTCGATGCCTGCGCTCAGCTACTGCCGCGTCAACGAATTCCGTATACCGAGACCTGACATCCGCGGCTCCTAAGAGGGCAGCCTCAACGCCAGAGGCGCGCTCCCAGCTTCCTGATCGAGAGAGCGTGAAGTTCTGTGACTGTTTCACATGGACGAGTTGGGGGATATCTCTGAATTTTTCCAGAGCTTGCGACGAAGCCATCTGGAGCAGTCGGGTATCGTAGGCTCCGGTCATCCACAAAGCATAGAGGATTTCAGGATGCCCTCGCTCCATCATAGTGCGAGCCAGCTGAAGGTGTCGCTCCCACGGCAGATCCCCCT
>JALRCK010000355.1 GCA_023262305.1 Deltaproteobacteria bacterium | reverse complement strand
ACTTCTGCGTCCTCAAGATTATGCCGCGGTCCAGCCTATTATAGATGGGCTCCGGTCTGCAGAGGTCGTTGAGGCCGGTGTCGTAGCAGAGGTTGAGATGCGTGTGGTGAATGGGGGGCGAGAGCTCCTCGTTCTGTGCACGGCGGGACGTATCATGAGCACCGAGGGGCTCTCGCTCGGATACGTTTTACTGTTCGACGACATTACAGAGTTGTCGAGGTCGCAACACCTTGCGGCGTGGCGTGATGTTGCGCGGCGGATTGCCCACGAGATTAAGAATCCCCTGACACCCCTCCAGCTTTCAGCCCAGAGGTTAGAGCGCTTGCTCAAGAATACTGCAGTGTCAGAGTCTGTAGATGACTGTACCCGCTCGATCGTTGAGCACGTCGAAATAATAAAGAGGCTTGCAAATGAATTCTCTGAGTACGGTCGAATGCCCGTTGCTCGATTCGTTTCAACCGACTTGGCCGCGCTCCTGAGAGCCACTCTTGCTCATTTTACTGCTCAGCATCCGGCGGTTGTATTCAATCTGGTAGGAGAGGAACGTATCCCCGAGATGCTCTTGGACCCCGAGCAGATTCGGGGTGTGCTTATCAATATTTTGAATAATGCTGTCGGGGCGGTTTCGTCGGTTGGGGATCCGAATCGAAATCCGGAAGTTCATGTGACTCTATCGTTCGATAGGCGCTCCCGCCGCGCCGTGCTTGAAGTTGCGGATAACGGCCCCGGAATCTCGCCAGCCGACAAGAACCGTATCTTCGAGCCCTATTTCACAACGAAGCGTGGTGGCACCGGTCTTGGTCTCGCTATCGTAAGTTCGGTTATCTCGGAACATCAGGGCGAGATTCGAGTGTTCGACAACCAGCCCCACGGGGCAAAGTTCGTTATAAGCCTTCCCCAGGCTCCGCAGCCTGGAACGGTGCGTCGGCTTACACCGGGAGTTTAAGATTTGCTGGATTTCTTTTGCTCATGTCGCCCTAAAATCTTGGGCGATGAGTACCTCCGCCTGATGTACTACACGACAGGGTGGAATAAAACTCTTTGTGCCCTTGGTTGGTTTGATGTTGTGCTTTGCCAGGGCTTCAGTCAATCCGGGGGTTTCTTTTGCGCAGCTTAAAGAGCCAATGACGTCGAGCGCCCTCGCGGCTTCCGACCCCCTTTCCATGGTCAACTCGGAATGATTCGGAAGGGATCCGAGCTGACTCAGCCGCTCCTACGAGCGGTCGCTACGTCACGGTGTGAGCACGTATGGGCAAGCTTTTGTCGGATCGGGTTTCGATTGTGTCGTCGCAGCAGACTTTTTGGTGCGAACTATCTGCCGAAAAATTTCGAGCTCTCGCCGAACTATTGATTCAAATCGCCCTCCGATCTTGATACCATCTGAACATGACATTCCTCAACATAGACAAGTCTGCGCCGCCCGATTGCTCCCCCTCTCTTGATCGCCGAGCTGCGCTCGGGTCTGTTGCTGCGGTGTTCTCCTCGCTCGTTCTGCCACCGGTTGTGCGCTCCCAAGATCGCAGGTCATATGAATCTGCCATGCAACCTCGCGACCTTGGACGGAGTTACGAGTTGTGGCAAAGGGACGTATCGGCTGATACCCTGCCACCGCTCAAAACGTTTGAGCAAGCCATCGATACGTGTCGAAGCAGTGCCTGCGGCATTCATCATGTGATTAGTGGCGTTCAAACGGGGAGTCACTCCGGTTTTCTCGTGTCAATTCCGAACGAGCATATGACGGCGCGCAGCCGGGGAATGGCGTACATCGTGACCTGCGACCACAACAGGGCCTTTGACGAGAGGCGCTCTACTATCCACATCATTTTGTCTAATGGGAGCACAATACATCCATCACAAGAGCTCACTGAGGTGATAGGAAAGAACGGGTTTCCGACGAAAGACCTCAGGGTTTTGGAGGTGAACGTGAGCGATGTGAACGGTCTCAAGGGGCTGCCTCTGCGTTCAGTGACGGAACCTGTTCGTGCCGGAACGCCCGTTGTGATTTACGAGCCAATCGGTTCTCGGGTGTCGACGCACCTCGACCCGAGCTCTGGCAAGGTGCGCCCGATACTATTTGCCGACGATAAGCCTCGGCTGGAGAAGTTTGTGCTTACCTACGTTACCGATCCTGCTGGACCTCGACAGCGCGATCCGAACTATCCTGCAAACACCGGCTTAATGACAGCTGGACAGCTCTACTCTGGAGGTTCTGGCAGTCCAGCAGTCGTTTTTGATAAGGACACCTTCAGCGTTGGGGGCTATCAGGTCGGATATATCCCCACAACCGATACGGGCGAGAGTGTTAACGGTGAGCTGCAGTGTGATGGGCACGTTGTTCACGCTAACAACATTATCTCTCTGCTGAAGCGGCATGGAGCCTGGAAGTAGGTGGACTGGGTTCGGGCAGAGCCCACGATGCCCATGCTCAGGACGACATGCAGCTAGCCGACCTCCAGAGTCAGTTCTGCATGTTTGGGAACAATTTCGCCCTGTTTTCAATGGGTTCTAAGAAGGTCGACCATCACTATTCGTCCTGAATTATACGGTCTGCGTAAATAGTAATTGGTGGCTACATCTTCCCTGGGGTATACTTGGGGGACGGGCCGGAGCATATATTGGTTCCTTTTACCGGATTGACCCGGGACACGGTCACCTTGCTCCATTCTTTCGTTGTTTTCCTCTCGCATGATCCGGTGCCTTTTGATGGCACACAAGCTTCGCTTGTACTGCACTAGCTATTATCGTCGAAGGCTCGCGCGAACTATGATTCCAACGCAAACCCTCAGTCGTTTCATTCACAGCCAACGCCTCAAGTATCCAGACAGCACGGGAGAGCTCTCTGACCTGCTCGTGTCGATATCGCTTGGGGTGAAAATTATCAGCCAGATGGTAGCCACTGCCGGATTCAAGGGGCTGCACGGCTACACCGGCGAAACGAATGTTCACGGCGAGGAGGTAAAGAAGATCGACGAGGAGGCAGACGAGGTTCTTGTTGAGGTTCTCGGTTCGTCAGGACACTTCGGTCTTTTGGTCTCGGAGGAGCGGGATAGCGTCATCGCGACCGATGCGCAGATGAGCGAGGGAAAATATGTACTTGCATTCGATCCCCTTGACGGGTCATCGAATATCGGTTCGAGCATTCCAACCGGAACCATCTTTTGCATTCTGCGCAAAAAAGACCCCTCCCGACCCGCAGTGTTGGATGACTTTCGTCAACCTGGAACCGCAATCGTCGCTGCTGGCTATGCAGTCTACGGCGCAAAAACCTCATTTGTATATAGCACGGGCGTGGGTGTTCACGGGTTCACGCTTGACCCCAGTATCGGTGAGTTCGTTCTGACAGATGAGAGCATA
>JALRCK010000354.1 GCA_023262305.1 Deltaproteobacteria bacterium | reverse complement strand
CGTTACTCGACTTGAGCTCTTTCTCGCCCGTGCTCAACGCAACGCCGATCGGGCGCTGCTTGGAGCGCAGGTGGTGACTGCGGTGCAGGTGGTGGTGGTCGCTGATGTGTGCAAGCTCACCGGGATGCGGCGTATTATGGATGTGCGCGAGCTTGGTCCAGTAGCGGACGGGGTGCTGAGGCAACGAGAGATCTTTTCGTATCGAAATACCGATGGCACCCCGCATTGGGTGGTGACGGGTCGAGTGAGCGCGTTCCGTGAACGGCTTGAGAAGCCACCATTCAGCTTCGTCTTTTCCCAATTACCCGAGCGGCTTGAGCTCTCGCTCGATGTTTCCTATCGGGAGGCAGCGTTGTCGCTGAGAAGATAGATGGCGTGGGGCGCACAGAGGGACAGCGCGAGGATTTTACGGCAGCTGTTGGTTTCGTTCCAACGGGGCGAAAGCAAAGCCGTTCCCTCTCCGCTGAAGGTTGCTCCGCGATTTGGCAAGACCCTTGAGCAGGCGCGACTGACGCCCCGGTGGCTCGCCCAACGTGGGGTATTGGTAGTCGTTATGAGTAGTGTGGCGCTTGCAGTAGCGGGACCGCTACCAGCAGGGATCGTTTGTGCAGCCGGAGCGCTCAGTGTCTGTGTGTACGTCCATGCACGCGCGCGAGCCCACCGCCTCGCTATCGACCGCGATCTGCCAGCCCTTCTCACGTCAGTAGCATCATCGGTTCGTGCCGGCATGGATCCCCTTTCAGCGCTGCTCGGAGCGCGTGAGTATTTTAGCCGCGACACGGTTCTCGTCGAAGAGATCGAAAAGATCCGCAGAGGTATTCATGAGGGTCGGGATGAGGAGGAGCTCCTCGACGGATTCCTTTCGCTCTATGAGAGTCGAGATGGCGAGTTGTTTAAGGGATGTTTGATCCTCTCACGACGACACGGAGGGTCCCTCGCCGATCCACTCCATCGAATCACCCGTGTCGTTCGACAGCGACAATCCTTTAGGCGCAAAACGAAGGCAGCCCTCGCGATGCATCGCATGTCGGCAATTGGCATCGCGCTGTGCGCAGTTGCGATGGGGGCGTTGCAATGCGGCATGAATCCGCAGTCGCTTGAGATTGCGTTCAACCACCCGATCGGCGGCAAGATCTTGTGCGGAGGGCTCATCCTTATCTCAACGGGTCTGGGATGGATGCTCACGATGGGGTCGGAGGCCCAGCTCCAATGAACGCGACACTTCCTTGGGTCGTACTCGCTCTCGTTGGTGGTGGGCTTACGCTGGTAGGGTTCAAACGCAGTCAGGCTGATGCCGTGGCTGCTACTCTCCTAGCTAGCGAGGCGCATCAACCGCACGGTCACGGGGGAATGGTCCGCGCAGGGTCAGTGGATGCCGCTCGAAGGCGTGCGTGGATAGTGGGTGGCGTTCTCTTTGGGCTCGGGGTCTTCCTTCTCAATCGCGGTTTTTCGTTTAAGTGTGTGCTCTTTGCAGCGTTGGGTGCCGCAGCGGGTGATCTCTACTATCGAGGAAAAAAAGAGAAGCTTCAAAAGCTCACGGGGAAGAGACTTGAGTTCTTCCTCCCCCTTGCCATGGAGCGACTTGTGATGGCGGTGACCTCTGGACTCGATATCATCCCAGCATTGAGTGAGGCGGCAAGAAAAAATACCGACCCTGTATCAGATGTCTTTCGCAGGATCGTTTCGCTCTCTGAAAGTGGTCTGCGGGTTGAACAAGCGATCTCGTCTATCGCAAACGAGGTGCCATCATCCTCGGTGAAGCATGCGCTTGTTCACCTCGGACTCGCCTATAAGCAAGGGGGTGAAGTCGTGCGACCCTTAAAGGAGTTGAGTGATGCCACGCAGACTCAGTATCAGGAGACGGTTGAGGAAGATATCGCCAAGCTCCCGGTCAAGGCAGTTCTACCCCTCATCCTTACCTTTACTGGATTGATCGTGTGTTTTCTCACCGTGCCCGTTATGCAGATCAGCGCCTCATTGGAGAAGTTCAGTGATGTCAGGGAATAATCGTGGGTCAGCATCGATACTGTTTATGGTGGTGGTGCTACCGTTTTTTTTTATGCTAGCGGTCGTCGGGATTGAGCTCACGCAATTCCTCGGGGCGCGCGAGGAGGTTCGGCGGATCGTAGACTCAGAGGCAAAGCAGAGCCTCTCACGACCGTACCCGCCGTCGTACCTAAAAGAACGTATAGCCTCAAGCACAAGACACTTGAGACCGTACGTCGAGATCCTCGATGTCACAGCACATATCGGGCAGGGTCGCGGCGAGATCGTCGTGCAAGGAACCTTTGATGGTGCGCTGAACAAGTTCGTTGGGTTCCTCACCCAGCAGAGGACCGACGTACTCTCGTTTACGATCTCGTCTGCGGTGCGTCGAGCCAAGACGTTAGCGCTGATAGTGCTTGATCGGTCTGTCGGAATCGGTGGGGCTCGGTGTGGAGACAAGAATCTTGCAATACGAGCTGGCTTCGTTAGTCAGGTCGCCAAGGATCTCGAAGCTGCAGGGGTTGATCGCGTCATGGTTGGGGTCATTCCGGGGATTGAAGACGAGGTCGACATCCTGTCAGTAAACGATCAGGTGCCGCGGTGTGCTGGCGGAGAGGATGGATCCTATTTCGGGGTGGCATCCCTTGAAGGGGTTGAAGTTGATGGGACCTCCGATTCGGTCTCGATCGCCTATCGAGC
Source organism: Deltaproteobacteria bacterium (assembly GCA_023262305.1). Taxonomy (GTDB): domain Bacteria; phylum Bdellovibrionota_C; class UBA2361; order UBA2361; family OMII01; genus OMII01. The sequence goes on along the minus strand of JALRCK010000354.1, from coordinate 671 downwards.
AACGCAGCTTCTCTTGCTGACAAAGGGCGCCGGCGCGTTAGAGCAGCGGGCTATCGTTATGGTTTCGCCTCCCATCGAGTCCCGCAGTGTCGCCGTTCCTGCGACATTTTCGTTGCTTGAGCATGAGGCTGCACGACAGAGCGCCAAGATTACTGCCGTTGGAATTGTTGTAGGTGCCGAGCGAGGCAGGAATTTCTTCGAGATGCACAGTGGAAGTGAGAGTGGGCGAGCCCGGTATCTCCACGTCTCTGAGGATGAGGTCTCGGGTGGCAATCCAGGAGTCGCGCTTGTGCACCACATTCAGGGACATACGTTTATATCGAGGTAAGAGAGATGGGACGTACGGCACATCAGAGGGGGATCGCGCTTTTCGAGGGGGCTCTGTGGCTAGCGGTGCTCCTTCCGATCTCGTTGGTACTGGCAACAACGGCTGCGGTGGTTCATGACCAGGCGGCTTTACGGGTCGTCCCAGAGGCAGCGTTGCGCGAGGTTCCAGGAGGCACGTTGCGGTGGACTGGTGATGGTTTTGGCGGAAGATATGAAGCCGACGTCGTTGAGCTTCGGTCAGCGGTCTCCCGAGCGAGTGAGCTGGGGCTTCTTGAAGCACAAAAAACAGCTTTTAAGGCACACAATATCTCCACGAAGGCATGTTTTTGGATCTTTTCCGTAAA
>JALRCK010000353.1 GCA_023262305.1 Deltaproteobacteria bacterium | reverse complement strand
GCTCACCATTGATAACGCACACTACCTCAGCCGCCGCGCTGTTGAAGTACATAACGTCTGAGCCTATTCCTGCTGGCGTGTCGATCAGAAGATAATCAAACCGTGATGCTATCCTCTCGATCTCCTCTAACAGGAGCAACTTCTCCTCAGAACGCAGCTCGTGGAGCTCTTCAACACCACTTGCGGCCGGAATGATGGAAATTCCACCCGGCCCCTCAAGAAGTATATCGTCCAGTCGCACCGATCCCTTTAGTACATCGTGAAGGGTTCCTTTGGGCTTTAGATTCAGGAGCACATCTACATTCGCCAATCCCAAGTCGGCGTCGAGAACAAGCACCGTGTATCCCTGAGAAGCCAATGAAATTCCAAGGTTAGTAACGGAATGGGTCTTACCCACTCCTCCCTTGCCACTGGTAACACTGATCACCCGAGTAACAGCTCGAGACCCCTTAGTGGTCGAATTTGTTGTCTTTTCTATGGTCATCCGTGATCCTGGTACATGCTCCATCGCACTATGCTCCTACTTTTGATTCAATTCTTTCCGGTTCTGACTCGCCTTAATTCCTTAAAATCCTATGCGCCTCACCAACTTACCGCTAACCTCTTGTTTGCCCTGCCTTTATCGGGAGTCGTCCTTCATGGAACTCCGTCTAACTCTGCCCCTACTCGTCCAGTCCTATAACACCGAGCGACTGCACCTTTGTGTTTGCGGCAACTTCATTGTGACTTATGACCGCGTAGCCCGGGGCGAACCTATCCACGAAATTAAACACCGCCGGTCGCAAATGCGCTGGCGCAAGTAGCACCGGGCTCTGTCCGATCTCGCCAAACTTTTCGGATGCTCGCGCCAATTTGTTGATTACCATCTGCGCAATTCCAGGCTCCAGCGCAAGGAAGGAACCCTCATCGGTCTGCTGAAGCGCCTCTCCCATCTCCCGTTCAAGGGTTGCAGTGAGATTCACGAGGGGCAAAACACCATCCGACGTGGTGTACTTCGAGGTGATCGCGCGAGAGAACCGACGTCTGACAAACTCCGCCAATTTTTCCGGACTCTTCACCGACGGTGCCCAGTCGGCGAGCGTCTCCAGCACCGTTCGCAGGTCACGAATACTTACCTGCTCGCGCAAGAGGTGCGCCAAAACCTGCTGCACCGCCCCGATCGACATCACTCCCGGAATGAGCTCCTCAACAACTTTAGGATACAGCTTCTGCATATTATCGATCAGGTGCTGCACCTCTTGTCGCCCCAAGAGCTCGTGCATATGCGAGCGAACGAGTTCAGTGATGTGGGTTGTGACCACTGTCGAGAGATCAACAACGGTGTAGCCCGAGAATTGCGCCCTTTCCTTGTCGGTCTCCGAGATCCATAGAGCGTCGAGCCCGAAAGAAGGCTCTTTCGTCGGTATTCCATCCACGGGATTACTCACGTTGCCCGGATCCATCGCCAAGAGGTGCTGTGGCTTGAGCGTTCCGCTACCGATAACGGTATTCTTGAGCATAAACCGGTACTCGTTCGAGCGAATTCGTACATTATCGCGGATGTGAATCGGTGGAACGATGAAGCCATAGTCTATCGCAAACTGCCTGCGAATAGAGCGAATTCGCTCCACCAGATCGCCACCTTCGACCACCTGCACGAGCTCGTACCCAACTTCAAGCTCAAGGGTATCAACCGCCAAAAGATTGGTGACCTCCTCTGTGCTCCCCGGTTTTGGTCCGGCATTTTCCGGCAACTTGTTTCGCTCCTCGGCCTCTTGCTTTCCTGCCAACTCATCCGACGCCTTCTTTTTGAGGTATCCCAAAACACCGGTGCCGAGAGAGAGAAGCATGAACGGTACAAATGGGAGACCGGGAAGGATCGCCATACCAAATGCAACTCCAGAGGTAAGGTAGAGCGGTCGAAAGTTCTGTCCGAGCTGATTGACGAGTTCATTTCCAAGGTCCTCACCCGACGCAGCACGCGCCACGATAAGACCGGAGGCTGCGGAGATGATGATCGATGGAAGCTGTGCAACGAGCCCCTCACCTATCGTCAGGATTGTGTAGGTCTGAGCTGCTTCCCTCCAGGTCATATCGGCTTGGAGCATGCCGATGAGCAATCCTCCCACGATATTGATACCGACCAGGAAGAGAGCCGCGATGGCATCTCCTGCCACGAATTTTGCGGCACCATCCATAGCTCCGTAGAACTCCGCCTCCATCGCAAGCTCTTTGCGGCGGGCACGAGCCTCTTTATCATTGATCAACCCGATATTAAGGTCAGAGTCCACTGCCATCTGCTTTCCAGGCATCGCATCGAGTGTGAAACGAGCAGCCACTTCCGCGATACGCGACGAACCTTTCGTCAACACTTTCAGGTTGACCAAGTTGATACAGATGAACATCACGACTCCGATGATGTAGTTTCCGCCAACTACGAATTCACCGAATGCCTGAATCACATGCCCTGCGGCATCCATGCCATTACTTCCGTTCAGAAGAATGAGACGAGTTGACGCCACGTTCATGGCGAGTCGAAAGAGGGTCGTGACGAGAAGAATTGCAGGGAATGCCGAGAAGCGCAGGGGCTTTTCTACGTAGAGCGACGTAAAGAGAATGATAAGAGACACAACGATGTTGAGCGCGATACAGACATCGAGTACAGCCGTGGGAAGGGGAAAGATCAGGATTCCCAGAGTGCAAACGATAGCCGCTGGAACCAAGAGATGGTTATACTTTGATGAGGATCGTGGTAAAAGCATTGAAGCACTTGCCGCCATATCTCATGAATCCTTATGGTGTAGCCGAGCCCTGAGGCCGTGGCCTCCTGAGCCTGTAGACGAACGCCAGAACCTCCGCCACCGCCTTAAACAGGTCACGAGGGATCTCACTTCCCACCTCAGTTGAGGCATAGAGCGCGCGAGCCAGAGCCTTACGCTCCAGTATCGGAATATTATGTTCTTTCGCGATTTCTCTAATTCGTTGGGCGATGAAGTCAGTTCCTTTTGCAACAACAATCGGAGCAGAGTGAGAATTTCTGTCGTATTGCAGAGCAACGGCATAATGGGTCGGGTTGGTAATGATGACGTGCGCCTTGGGCACAGATTTACGAAGCCTCTGAGTGAGTCGCGCCATACCTTTCTGGATCATCTTTCTGCGCATGGCCTCGTCTCCCTCCACCGACTTGCGCTCTTCTTTGACCTCCTCCTTGGTCATCATCATATCGCGCTGCGTCTTCCAGAGCTGATAGGCGTAGTCGATGGCTGCAATCAGGATCAACGCCAAGAGCACCCGACTCCCGATGCGGATCGAGGTCTCGGAGAGGAATGTGCCTACCCGGGAGATATCCACCGGCGCATTGAAGATCGGATCATCGAGCACCGAGCGCACCTGATTCCAAGAGAACAAGCTAAT
>JALRCK010000352.1:321-3408 GCA_023262305.1 Deltaproteobacteria bacterium | reverse complement strand
GGGAGGCGATTCGCGGGTACATCCTTGAATCGTTTGACGCCTACGAGACAATCCGAACCGGAAACGTGCGTGACCTTGGGCAGACCCTCAACGAACTCTTTGGGGACCCGATGCACAGGGAACGCTATCAAAAACTTTGGCAGGCGAGCGGTTTCACCGTGGCTCGGATGCTAAGAATCTTCGGGCGATCCCCTGAGGAGATATTTTCGTTGTTCCTAGACTCGCCCTGCCTCAACCTTCGGTATAATCCCACCGTCCAGAGGACGCGCGAACATCTTGAGGACCACGAAGCTGTGTGCCCCCAAAATATCCTCGCACCATTCACCGAGGACTCCGAAGAAGGGGAGCCGCTCGCCGATACAGAGACATTCATCAATCAACTAAACGAGGTCTACTTTACCCGGACTATCTACGAACGAGAGAGACTGCGACGCGACCTCGCTCAAAAGATCTTTGAATCTCCCACCAACTCTTAAAAGGAATGCCCGGATTTAGAAGCCGGTAGCAACAACCGAGAGCGCCTCATCGAGCATCTTTTCGATGTACTCCTGGCGAATAAAACCACCACCAAATAGGTATTCTTGCGGCGTCCAGGTTTGAATAACTTCGGCTTTGCCCTTCTTGAAATTGAGGTTCGTTGAGGTCGCCTCTAGCTTCTTCACCTTGAACGAGTATACGAGCTCTAACGTATCATCGACAAAACGCACACCGATAACGATCTCATCAACGAGGGAGAACTTCCTTAGGTCGGGCGCCTTGTACTTTACGCTGGTGTAACCATCCTTCCAGGTCTCTCCCTTGTTTATGAGGCTCAAGACGGTCTCGCACGTGTCGAAGATAGCTCGGTAGTGCGGGTGCATGGTGACAGTAAGGAGGAGTTGTCCCAGCTGGACCTTGGACTCCGAGTTACCGTAGAGAAGGAACGGGCTTTGATTCTTATCGGTGATAGGAGCGTTCTTATCGAGGTTAAAGCTCCACGTAAACACCGATTCTGCGCCCGGAGCGATAGCCCCTGATCGATCGAATTCAGCCTGCATCAAGGGCTCAAAGGCGTCTTCGCTTTTGGCTTTGACCTTCTTGTGAGCGCCCAACGACAACTCAAGCGAGAGCGCGTTGAGGGGCACCGGCTCAGCGCCGTGGTTCTTCACGCTCAGGGAGCAAGGAACGTCATCTCCTTGTTTAGCCGAATCGAGCGGTACGTCAATTCGAAACTCTAGTGGTTTTTGTATTGATATTCCTCGCATAGAACCCAACCTATAACCTATTTTTCTATTGGGCAAAACAGGTCTGCGAAGCCCTACAACTACCTAATCTCTGACGCCCCTCGCTAGAACCATCCAACCGTCCCGCACATCAACCGCTTTGTATTGAGACAACCTTCCCACGATGTCCTGTAGTTGCCGGGTTTGATTCGGCACGGAACGTGACAGGGGGGACTCAGGGTCGTCGACGAGCAGAGTAGGGGGCCCCTTCCGATCTATCCACGAGACTATTCCATCCCTCGCCTGAACCGTAATGACATCGATGAACGGGTCGTACCATGGAAACGAGAGATTGAAGCCAAGCTCTCGAGCCTCCACGGAGAGATTGGTCAGCACAAGGTAATCGCCGGGCTTTTCTATCGAGCGTAGCTTTCCGAGCTGGCGTTCGAGATCCCCCGTGTACGGAGCGATGAGTTTCATGTCCGAAACAAGGCGTGGCTCATTGCGCGCTACAACGATCCGAGCGTAGCGCTCTCGTAGGTCGGTAAGGGTGCTCGAGACTGACTCAAACGCGAGGGCGATGAAGGTAGCGGATATAAGCACCGTCGCGACGCTCCCCGTAGTAAGCCCTGAGCGCGTTACTCGATATACCGCAGGTCCAACCCGAGGCGCGATCAAAAAGACCAGCAGGGCGCCCTGAAAGAAGAGGTTCATAGGATGCATTCGGTGTACGTAGTAGAAGAGCCACCCTAAGATCATCACCCCGAGCGCCGCCTGGTAGGGCTCCCACCGACCGAGCGGACCGCGGGTCACGCGGTAGGCGGCGCGGAAGAGTACATACACACCGACGAAGAAGAGAACCGTCGCTAGGGGACTTGGAAGGGCGGAAAGACCGCAGTAGCCCCTTAGGTGCGCTGAAAAGAAGGTGTCCGTCGATTCGGCGCCGACAGCGGTCCCGAAGAACCGCTCCTTAAGAAGCCATCCGACAAATAAAACGCAGCACGTGACAGCTACGAACCTAAGACTTTCAACAACGCCAGCCTGAACTCCACCTCGATTAGTTGCTTGCAAGAGTACAAATGTAAAGATCGCCGCGTGCGCAACGAGTCCACTCTCTGGCGCATAGAGAACCAGCAAGGACCCGATAGACGCGAGAAGGTTCACACACGATCGATGGGAGCGCGTTACCAACGCGAGAGCGCAGATCGTTATAACAAGAGGTACAAATCTGATACCGGAGAGATTTGGGTAGTAGATCACGGGCGACAAGAGACTCAGGGTCGGGGATGCAAGCGTGATCAGAGCGCAGAGCTGAAGCGCTCGACGTGGGCGTAAGATCCACAACACCACCGCGATGGTCGCGACAAAGGCTACCTGCACACATTTTATAACGAGAACGACATCAACGGACGTGAATACCGCCAAAAGTTTAGAGACGATCTCTACCAAGAGAGCGGACCCCAAACCGTAGTTAAGCACTCCGAACGGAGCGGCTTGCCCCCACAACGCTCGCGCAACTCCTGGCACGTACGTGGCGTAGTGGTTCTGCATACTCACTAGCTGAGCGCCCTCGCTAGCAACAACCGGCGTTCCAAAAGGGAGGGCTATACAGAGCGCAAGAAAGCTCCCAACCAAGAGAACTGAGATAGCCGAGGTATATTGAGAGATGCACCGAGACAGCCGCCCGGAGAGCCCATTCGGGCGCACCCAGACCGATAGCACCACCAACCAGAAGCCGAACAGGTAGGGGACCGAAACGGGGCTCCCGAGGAGGAATATCGCTGAGCAACCAGCCACCAGCGCGACCGGTGAAATAACCGCGGGTCCGCCAACACTCATCCTAAAGCCGAGCAAACGGCAGCCGCAAACGACACCGACCGTGAGC
>JALRCK010000352.1:0-311 GCA_023262305.1 Deltaproteobacteria bacterium | reverse complement strand
CAGCAGCGAGAGGTACAAAACCTTGCCGACGATCGTAGAAACCATCCCGTAGATATCTCGGTGCGGGACTAAGATATCCGCGGTGACGGGCAGCGCAAAGAAGCTCGCGCCAAAGCTCCCCAAGAGAAAAACCCCACAGGCGAGGACCGCTAACCAATCTGAATACCGCTGACGCATGGTCCGCACGATTACCCCTTGCGGCAGGGGTCGGCAATCCCTATCCTTACTTTACGAGAACTAGAAAACTAATAAGCTTTAATTTAGGGTTTTGTGGGGTTGGAAGAAGATGTGAATGCGGTTGCCATACCAAG
>JALRCK010000351.1 GCA_023262305.1 Deltaproteobacteria bacterium | reverse complement strand
GGCAACTTTGCCGGTGCCGATAGCCCATACAGGCTCGTATGCCAGCACGACCTTTGAGCAGCTCTCGGCAGAAATGCCTGAAAGGACGGGCTGAAGTTGCTCCTCAATAACTCGCTCCGTCTTTCCGGTTGTGCGTTCAGTCTCCGTTTCACCGAAGCAGACCACCACATCAAGACCGGCTTTGAGAGCGGCTTGAGTTCGTTGTGCAACGGTCTCAGAGGTCTCGCCGAAGTATTGACGACGCTCGGAGTGACCGGTCAGTGTAAACGTTGCTCCGAGATCTGAGAGGAAGAGGGGAGAGGTCTCGCCGGTATACGCGCCCGACTCGGCCCAATGCACGTTCTGCGATCCGACCTTGATAGAGGTTCCTTTGAGCTCTTCACACACAGGCGCGAGGCTCACTGTGGCGGGTGCCACCCATACATCACTCTTTGCAAGGGGTTTGATAGCCTCTTTGAGCTGCTTCGCGTAGGCGCGAGCCTGCGATGGACCAAGGTTCATCTTCCAGTTTCCGGCGAGGAGGTGTCGTGGGCGCATAGAGGAGTGGGAAAGAGTTCAGACGTTACTAAAAAACGGCAGGGACCACGCGACGGTGGTCCCTGCCGATACTGTAGACCTATGGACTAGAGTCCCTTTGCGATCATTTCGGTTACATCGCACATACGAGCTGAGAATCCCATCTCGTTGTCGTACCACGACACAACCTTAGCCAATCGCTTGCCGATCACCATCGTTGAGAGTGAGTCAACGATTGAGGAGTGGGTATCCCCGGTGTAATCGATCGACACAAGCGGTTCGTCAGAGAATCCAAGGACACCCTTAAGGGTGTTCTCGCTCGCGCTCTTGAGGGCGCGATTGATATCTTCTGCAGTTGCGTCCTGAGCGAGCTCAGCGACAAAATCAACAACTGAAACGTCCGGGGTCGGAACGCGGATTGCGAAGCCGTCTACCTTTCCAACAAGTTCTGGGATGACGAGCCCTACGGCCTTAGCTGCTCCGGTCGTTGTTGGGATCATCGACATTCCGGCGGCGCGGGCACGTCGGAGATCCTTGTGAGGAAGGTCGAGAATCTGCTGGTCGTTTGTGTACGAGTGGATAGTCGTCATCGTTCCACGAACGATGCCGAAGTTCTCTACGAGTACCTTCGCGAGTGGCGCAAGGCAGTTCGTCGTGCACGAAGCGTTGCTGATGATGTGGTGCTCAGCTGGCTTATACGCCGTGTGGTTCACGCCGTAGGCGAGGGTAAGGTCTGGATTGGTGGCAGGAGCCGAGATGATGACCTTCTTTGCGCCCCCCTGCATGTGGAGCTGTGCCTTCTCCTTGGCGGTGAAGATACCTGTGCACTCAAGAACGATAGAGGCTCCAAGGGAGCTCCATGGCAACTTGGCTGGGTCCCGCTCAGCGGTGATCTTAATCTGTTGTCCATTGACCGTGATGAATCCATCGCCAGCCTCAACTGTGCCAGGGAAACGTCCGTGTACGGAGTCGTACTTGAGGAGGTGAGCGAGGGTAGCTGGGTCCGTAAGGTCGTTAATAGCAACTACCTTCACGTTGGTTGATTTCTTGTTGGTGAAAAGTTGGCGCAGAATATTGCGTCCGATACGGCCAAATCCGTTAATTCCGATTCCTACGGTCATGGGACTGAACTCCTAAAAGTGGTGTAAGACTATTGAGGAGGTTATAACCCTGCGGCCTTAAAAAAGAAACCTCCCCACCCGAGACTGGTGTGAAGAGGGTTACTATGGCATAGTTACACAGTCATTTTTATCATGGCATTTTCATCAAGGAGTTAGCCCCTGTGGAGCCAACAGCTGTCGTAGAAGCCCCGAGTGTTCTCGGAATGATCCTCGGTTCTGGTTTTGTCGTCCAGAGTGTCCTTATCATATTGATTCTCTTATCGGTTTGGAGCTGGGCGATCACCATCGCTAAAACCATACAGTTCAAGCGAGCCAAGGATTTTTCGGACCAGTTCTCCCAGGTGTTCTGGGATTCCCGGAATTTCGCTCGAATCGACGAGTCAACCCGTAGGCTGATAGGGAGCCCGCTGGCGACCGTTTTCACCTCGGGATACCGTGAGCTTTTGCACACGGTCCAGGAGGCCAAGGCGCGAGCTACAACCCTCCCGTCTGACCACGATTCTGACCTCGGCACCATCGAGCGAGCCCTTCGGCGAGCAGAGCTTGAGGAGACCCACCGGCTTGAGAGGGGGGTTACCTTCCTTGCGAGCGTTGCGAGTGCCGCCCCGTTCATCGGTCTCTTCGGAACGGTATGGGGTATCATGAACGCCTTCCATGGACTCTCTCAGGCTAAGAGCACCACTATCCAAGCGGTTGCTCCGGGTATTTCGGAGGCGCTTGTCGCTACCGCCGTTGGTTTGGCAGCCGCTATTCCCGCCGCTATCGCCTTCAACTACTTCACGGCAACTGTGCGCAAGTTTCGGCAATCGATGGACAGCTTCTCGGAAGAGTTTATGAACATCGCGCGGCGTCATCTGGTTAAGTAGGCTCATTGGTATAGGTAGGATTATCCTATGGCAGGCAATATCAGCTCCGATACCGACGGACCCATCGCAGCGATTAACGTCACTCCGTTGGTGGATGTCATGTTGGTGCTCCTCGTTATCTTCATGGTGACGGCTCCGATGATGCAGCAGGGAGTAGAGGTTGACCTCCCTAAGGCAACTACTGCGCCCCTCAAGGGCTCCACCGAGCAGATAGTGGTTTCTCTCGATAAGACCGGCTCTATCTTCATCGGATCGGGCAACAAAGTGGAGCTTCCGGAGCTCGCCGACAAGGTCAAGGCTATCTTCGCCAATCGAGCAGAGGAGGAACGAAAGATCTATATCAAGGGGGACTCATCCCTCGGATATGGTCGTATCATGGAGGTGATGGCCGCGCTTCATGCCGGTGGGATCACCCAGATCGGATTAGTATCCGCCACTCCTGATGGGAAGGGCGCGTAGGGGAGACGCCGAGGGTGGCTCAGAGCGTGGCACACAACGATCCAGAAGATTGCTGGCGAATAGGACTCTACTCCTCCATCCTTGGCCACGTCGCTATCGTAATTGTCTCTCTGTTCGGCTTATTCGGAGGTTGGGGAGATCTTCCCGAACCCGTGATCTACTCAGTTACTGTTGAGCCAGGAAAAAGTCTCGGTGGTAAGTCTCAGCTTGCAAAAGACGACAAGCCGAGCCCGATCTCTCCGGCGAAGAACGTCAAGGCTGAGACCTCGCCAGAGGAGCAGTCAAAAGATCAGCCCGTTGAGGAGAAGCCTGCTGACGATGCTGAGGTGAGCGTTGGCGAGAACAAGCCGACCCCGAAACCAACTGCAAAAGCGACGCCGAAAGCCACGCCCAAGGTAACGCCGACCCCAAGCTCCAAAAATAAGGATAAGACCAAGGAGAAGAGCAGTGGGGATGAGGCCGACAAGCGCCTT
>JALRCK010000350.1 GCA_023262305.1 Deltaproteobacteria bacterium | reverse complement strand
TACATTCTGGCCAGGAGAACCTCCAGAACCGGGGGATACCCCCTGAGCGTCTGCGAAGTGCTGGTCAAATGGCGCGTACGCTCCGAGCGCATACACCACCACGAAAACTATGATCCTGAGATGGCACAATAACCCTTTGATCATTGAACCTCCTCCGTGACCATGAATGTTCTAGCCGTTTGCCAACGGGTCCAGCCACCAGGACGCAGCGCCCTGACCCAGACCTTAATCTCGTCGTCTACCGGCAACGGTGTAGGCGGGGTGAATTCCGGACTCTCGGAGGGGAAGATTCCGATACGGGTGCTGGTTGAGGCGTTGTCTATCCAGAACTCATACTTGGTAGCTCCAGGAACCTCAGAGCACGCGAATGTGGGCTGTAGTCCGTTTGTGTATGCGGCCTCTGGTTGATAGAGGTATGGCATGTTTGGATCTGGTGCCGCAGGCACCGTGAGGGTCCGCGTTGCGCTCCATGGAGTTAGCCACGCCGTGGTGCCCACAGGTCGTGCCCGCACCGAAACATCAACGGCGGTGCCAGGAGCTAACGCGGGTAGAGGGACCAAGAAGGAGGAAGTGACCTGATTATAGAGAACCGTTGTCGCTTTGTTTCGCTTCACCCACAACTGATACTCGACGGGCGAGTTAGTTTCATTCGGTAGACGAGATCGTAGGTGGAAAGCGGTAAAGGCACCATCTTGAAATATACCCGCGACGTACGCCTCAGGGGTACGAATGGTGAGCGGCACAGGTGCTTGCCATGGACTCGCAAACGAGCCCTGCCACTGCCGAACCCAAACGAGCCATTCCCCCGGTGTCAGAACCCCTTGAGGAACTGTGAAGGACCTTGCGAGTACGTTGCGCTGGTTTATCACCATCGCGTTTGGGGCGCTCTTTTTCGCTAGGGCCACTTGAAAAGTCGTATCCGAAGTGAGTATGGGGGCGTCCCAGGAGAACATTGGAGTGTTCGTATATATCGTGTAGTTCGGCTGAACGTTCGTTACCTGTGGAATCTTCACGGTGAACGCTACCCGCTGAGAGTATGCGCCTGGGGCGCTTGGTTCTTTACCCCGGGTGAATTGGTATTCATACCCACCTGGTGGAATCGGCCCAACCTGCGCATGTGGATAGAGCAGACCAGACAACCTAAAGGCAACCTGATTGGTGCCCTTTTTAAACAAACTAATTACAAATTTTTCATCAGCCCGAGCCGAACCAGCTGAGCCGGATATAAAGAATCGGGTTGTCTGGACCTCTTCGCCCTCACGAGGCGAGAATCCCTTATGGATAGGAAATGAGTCTACCTTGGACGATCCGTTAAAGACAGCCGCGACAAGATGCGCGTCTGGCTTCGAATCGAATCGGGACTTCGAGGCGCAGTCGGGGCATAGGTGAACGCACACTAAGTGATTCTGACTCGTCCCGTCTAACCCAAACTCCCGAAAATCGTTCCGATCAAACGGGCCCTGAGAGTGGTGGACCTCTCTCTTAATGAAAGCTCTATACGCAGGATCACCCGCTAGCCGTGGACCTCCATTCCCATCTTCGGGCGGTGCGTTTAGGCTTACCTCAGCCACATCACAGGCTTTAGTCTCAGCGCTGGTGTATTTTCCGGTATCGCTCTCGGTGAGCTCCGGTAGCTCACCCTGCGTCTCATACACATGGACATCTGTAGCGTTCGCTAGCCGAAGGTTCGAGATATATACGGGTCCTGCCGGTTTTTGTTTTGCGATCTCGGGCTCCTTGAATCGAGGACATTTAAGCTCAGCATCGACCGGCGTGCACTCCCACTGCCACAAGCCACTCGGCGTTTGTTCAGCTACGTTCACGAGGTAGATGTCGTAGGCTGACATGAGTGCCCGATACCGGTGCGGTCCCTGGAGCTCTCCGGTTCTGTTCAGCACTTCACTTTCATGAACCAACTCGCCGGGCACGTACTGTCCATCCGCGACTAATGGATTACCGTCCAGTCCTCTCTTCACAGCATGGACGGTGATCTTATAGAGACGGGTCTGATGCCTTGTATTCCAAGTGATATCCAGCGCCCTCTCCTCATCTTGAGGCGCGGTCTTCAGGTCGTACCGAGGACACTCCGGTAGAGGCGTTGGGGTGCGGGTGGGTGTTGGATCCGCCGGACGTGGGTCCGGGGACGTCACCGTTCGAACCGGCGTGGGCGTAGCGATCGGCGGGACGGTTGCCTCCGGGGGTGGTGTCTTGGTTGGGGTCGCAGTCGGAGTTTTCGTGCTGGTCGGGGCAACGGTCGGCACAGTGGTCACGGTGGTCGATGCGCTCGACAGCGCATGGAGCTCACCCCCAGATCGAGACGAGGGTCCGCTCTTTTCCTTTGTTTTCTCATCCTGAAGTCCGTCCGACCACCCCGTTTGACACGCCAGCGCCGCTTGTCGCTTCAGTTGTACGTAATCATCTCTGCGTATCGCGCCTTGCTTCGCAAGGCTCTTAGCTATACTCGACACCCCATCAACTAGAACCCTGGTGCTCGTGTCTAAACCCTTCAAGTTAGTAAGTGCGCTCAGAGCGTCCTGAAGATAGTCATCTATCGCTGCCTTTTCCTTCACTGAAACCCGCGATGGCTTGCTTGATGCCCTTAGGGGTTGCAGCGCTTCGACGAGGTCATCTAACCTCTCGCACATCCTCAGCGGAAGCGTGGCATCGCCGAACTTTTTCGCCTCACTCTCTGATCTCATCAGCAGAATCGGCTCGGCTGGAAACGCTCCGCTGAGCGTCGCCGGCTTCTCCCCATAGCGAAGCAGAAATATATTTCGAGCCCTTGATGACTGAGTCGCCGAAACAATCCCGAGCGTCCACCCAAGGCGCTTCCCCTCCTTCAGATTTTGCGATGTGCTAATAAGTAGTCCAGCGGGGCTCTCGGTGACCGTGAAACGCTTAGAGACCCTCTGTGCGATTATCTCGGACTCGACCGCTCCCTCTGAGGAAACGATTGAGAGTTTTACGGTGCCATCCTTCGAAGGCTCTGACACCCGCACCGTCGCGCCGACGGGAATTCGCTCTGGGAAAGTGTTTTCTGGTTCGAAGAATGTTACTCGCGCGTTTCGACGGTGCTTGGTGAGCGGCAACAGAATCAAGCTCTCACGTGATACCTCGATTCGGGGCACATCAACGTGCGTGAGCCCGTCCCGCGAACTGGTGGCGCTCTGACCGACCGCACATACGGTAGAGAGCGCAACATAGCAGATCGCCACAACGCATGCGCTGCGCAGTCCAACACTCCTCCCGTTCACAATCCTCCTCATAGCCTCCCCTAACCGCACTGATGCCAGGGCCCCTTCCACTACCCTGCCCAAGGGATCGGCCGTCGGGGGGGGCTACTTAAGCAATTTCCTTTACCTGGCAAAAACAAGCGATAGCGGGGTCTTGCGTCATCTCCCTAGCAGGGTGGTGAAAGATGGTTCCGTCGTGAGCATTTTGAG
>JALRCK010000034.1 GCA_023262305.1 Deltaproteobacteria bacterium | reverse complement strand
CTCTGGGCGCGCTCATCTCAAAAAGCACCCGCGCGAGGCGTGAGCCGACATCGTAGAGCGCAAGATCAGAGATACGCATCGACGCTGTGCGAACTCTCATCGCGAGGTTCTTGAGCATCATGTGAGCAAGCCCGCCGAATTCCCGCAGGTGCGTCTCGAAATCATCCTTGCTGCAGGTCAGGAGTCGGCACGGCGTAAGCGCGACGACGTCAGCGATTCGTGGGCCACCACACAGGACCGAGATGTCGCCGACCACCTCACCTGGGCGCAGGATATTAAGGATCGCCTCTTTATCGTTGTGGAAGGTGCATATCTTAACGCTCCCTCGCACCAAAAAATACATTTCAGATCCGGCAGAGCCCTCCTTGATGAGAAATTTGCCCGCTTGAATCTCCAGCGGGGTGAGTCGCGGCTGAAGAGCCAGGCGCTCGGCTTGAGAAAGCGCTGAAAACGGAGCTATGGATTCCAGCTCAGAGAGTTCCGGATGAGCTGCGGTGGTCATAGTTGCCTCTCTTACAGGAGGACCTTCTTGGTGATAACGAGCGCCCTCTCACGCGCCCCATCGGGCGATGCGGGTGATACGAAACTCAAGAAAGCCTTTGCGACTTCAAGGATACTCGGGTCGATATCTTCTGGAAAGTCGAGAATGATGGTGCCCCCCTCCTTGGTTACTCGCAACGCCTCCGCGAGCGACTCAAGGGTGGCGTCATGACATCGAACGGTCGAGCATAAGCCATCGGGAAGGGGGAATGCTCCCCGCGATCCCGGCACCGCGAGAGCGGCTCCGTTCACTGAGAGAGCCGCCTTGTCTAGACGCCCCAAGGATTCCTTACGTGATTCCTCGTCTGGGTGGATCGCGATGTAGAAGGATTTAGGGTCGTGAAGTTTTGGACGGATCTCCCCTTGTGGGAAGAACTCCGCTACGACCTCAGTTTCGTCACCGAAGGTCTCCCTCCACAAGGTCACCATGTTGCGCGCAGCGTTAGTATGAAAGACGGATCGACCTGCGCTATCTTTGGCTTCCGGTGTAAGCTCAAGCATCGGCCACATGAATCGCTCAAGATAGAGGAAGGCTCCCCGTATCCACGAGGAGAATGGGATCTCGCTTCGTTTTGTGATCTCGGCCTCTCGATGCAACGCAAGGCTTCCCTCCTTGAACTCCGCGTAGTTCGCGCCGACGTTCCAGAGGTCCGCCGCACGGATGATGATCTCCTCGGTGGATGTCGGGCGCACATCGGGATTCGTTGCCATGATGATGTCGCGGATCTTTGACGCTGTCGCCTCGGAATACCCACAAGCCATAACGAATCGGAACGTGAGGTCGGACGCCAATCTCTCAGCGCTGTCGCATCCGAGCGCTCGTGGAGGGATGTGGGAGAGGGCATCGTGAAGCTCTACGGCGTTGCGAAGGGCGTCGCCGTCCACTGAAATTCCGTCGGCGGCGCATCGCTCCATTAAAATCTTAGCTTTGGTCCAGACTCGATCCGGGTGTGATACACCGTGGTACGGCATCTCTTCGTCAGGAAGGTAGGTTCTCTCTCGAAAGTAGCGGAGATTGAGCCGTTGTTCGACGGAGGCATCGTGCTTGGAGGGGGTTGATGGTTCCATAAAATTTATTTTTTAGGAGTTGTTCACCCCCGAAAGATAGCTCCTCTTAGCTAGCTAACATACGACCTCTTAGCTAGCTAACATACGAGATGTGATGGATCTCACACAAAAGAAAAAGGGGCTCTCGGAGCCCCTTTTTGAGTTACGCTGCTCTGCGCCTCGTACGAATCTTCGTCTTAGAGTTCAGAATAGCGTGTCGCGTTTTTTCGGGATTGAAGCCAAAGTAGCGACAGATTGAGTTAAACGAGAGAACGTACTCTTCATCTTCGTCCATGAGGTACTCAAGCGCCTCTTGCCGAAGTTCAGGTCCGCTGCTCAGATCTTCGATAGTTCGAAGGATCATTGCTCGCATTAATTCACTAATCGCCGTGTATCCTTTCCCACCGAGATACGCGAGATCCATTTCAGGTAAACGATCTGAGCTGCTCACTGTAGACTCCAAAAAGTTAGTCGTACATTTCACGATTGAAGCCGCTCACCTCCAAACACTCTTTATCCGGCATACACACAGACAAGGGCGTCAGAACGTAAGCTCACTTCGAAAACCTGTGAGCAAAACTGTTGTAACCTGTGCCAGTGACTGAAGTTGCCTCCGATCACCGGAACTGCAGAGGGTTATGGTATCGAAGCTGCAGGATGCAACCTAGAAAAAACAAGGGCTCGGAAATGGTAAATACTGGGCTTTTTTGGTGAATAATGGGGCTCTATGTGTCTCTTTTGGATGTTTTGGGATGGGCGCGGGGAGGCTGAAGAGGCGAAAGTACGCCGCCCGACCCGTCGGGAGACGGACGCTCCGGAGGGCTTATTCGTTCGATGCACACCACTCTTTGATTTTCGTTGAACCGGAGGGCTCGTCTCCTGACGAGCCGGTGTGGCGGTTGTAATCTCTTTGTGCCACCGAGCTTGCGTCTCATGCATCGCAGGTAATCATACCCGGCCCGTGAGGACACGGGCCCTCCGGAACAAAGGGGCACGATGGCATGGAGTGAGGTCGGATCACTCGCGGACCTATCTTTACAACACTCTCTCCAACGCAAAATCGATCACTGCGATGAGCGCCTCTCCCTGTGCTGGGAGGTTGTGCAGGTCTTTGCTCGCGATCCACAAAATGTTGATTCAAGGGGGCGTTGGCTCAGTGGTGTCGATTCCCGACAACTTGCCCGGGGGCCTCCTCATCTGTCGGAGCCTCAACAAAACTTCTCGCCACTAGTCCATCTGAGCAGTATCATAATGGCGTGGA
The DNA here is from genome assembly GCA_023262305.1 of Deltaproteobacteria bacterium. Lineage (GTDB taxonomy): Bacteria > Bdellovibrionota_C > UBA2361 > UBA2361 > OMII01 > OMII01. The sequence goes on along the minus strand of JALRCK010000034.1, from coordinate 9,674 downwards.
CCACATAATTCCAAACCAAACCCGCTCCGGAAGATTACGAGCACTCTTCGCCTCATCTTTGTTGGCACTTACGCTTCTGTTACCACCGTTCATAGGTGCGGCTGAAGCCCAAGGAGCATCCTCGGATCATCGCTCGGCATCAAACTCCTCTCCCTCGTCAAAGAGGAAGTGCTGTTTCTGTATAGCCCCGCCGCGGGATAGGGAGAACGCGGCGGACTTCATGGATTACTGCCGTACCTGCCTCATGGATCCGAAGTTAAATCCAGAGGTCGCCTCGTGTGACATCCGAGAGACCGTTGCTGCTATAGATTTTAAGGGACCTGATTCTGGGAAATGCTCCCCGGATGTTTTGGTGTATAACTTGGAGCACGGTCCGATCCCTGGTCGGGTTTTCAGTCGCATCGATGTGTGTATAAAGAGCATGCCCTCATGCGCGCTGGAGTTTCGAGATCTGTCGTGTAGATCTTTTGAGGATCAAGAGAGTGTTCAGAAGCACCTAGAGACCTTGCAGCGGGAGATGGGCCCTAACACCACGGTAACTATCTGTGGTAACGCGACCTCCAATTATCCCAAGGGGAAGTGCGGTTCGTTTGAATCAGCGCGGGTTACCTTTGTGGTTACCGCAAAAGAGATCCAATCGCCGCCGAGCCGATGCGCCAAAGCTTTCACCACGTGTGATCGGGAAGGCTATACGCACAAATGCTTGAATAACCAAAATCAGCTGAAGGAGCAGGTGTGTTGCGCGAGGATGCTCAAGGACCCCCGAGATGGCACAGAGTATGGATCCTCAAATGGGTTGTGGGGAGAGCCTGGAGAGGGATGCACTGCGTTCCGCTCTTGCCCGGCGGTGTGTTCGACGAAAAAGTACTGCTCTGAGGAGGGAAAAAAACTCTTCATTCGGGAGTGCGTCAAGATCCGAGGGGGAGACTACGCGTGCCAGTTAGACATGGATGATTGCAAAACCTTCGGGCGGGTGTGTAATCCGAAGGAGCTCATATGCGACGATCCCCCTAAGGGGGCCTCATCGCCGAGCTCAGCGGCTCGCAGCTCCGGCACTAATGTAGTGGCGTCCTCTCAGTCAGAGAAGGTGGGGAAGGTCGGTGGATTTGTTGAGGTGAGCCGGTTTAATCAGGAGTATGAGGTGAGCCCTGCCTGGTTGTCCTCGGCGACCTCACCTAAGAATCTATTTGGTTCCTCGATTGTGATCGAGGTCACTGGTTCCCTCGCTGACTCAGGCATCCTTCTGCATACCGTGGATCCAGGGAGCACCCTCGGCGCGCTCCGGTTCGCTGCTGGTGATGTGATTCATTTCGTAAACGACACCCCTATTCGCACCAGAGGGGATCTGGGACCCAATCTCTCGCCGTCACAGAAGTATCTCGGGATAACCTACTCACGAGGGGCGATTCGTCGTTTGGTGACCCTGAGGGTAGGGGATAAGGGGGCGGGATTGTCGAAGTGACCGTGATTTCTGTGTTGGGAGCTCGATTCCATGTCCCCTCGGGGACCACAGAGGATGAATCCCTCAGCCGCAGCTCTCCGACAGGGATGGGAAAGGGACCGCGCCTTACGCGACACGGGAGAGGTCGGATCTATGGTTCCCTACAACACCCTCTCCAACGCGAAATCGATCACCGCGATGAGCGCCTCTCCCTCCGGAGGGAGGTTGTGCAGGTCTCCGCCAAGAGCATCAATCAGGTTCTTGCTGGCAATGTCAGCGTGAAATTTTGCGCTATCCTTGGCCCTTTGGAGGATCTCGCTGGCTCGAAGCTTTTGTAGCGACTCCTCGACGAAGCTTTGCTCAGTTTTGGGATCCGCTGGCACGAGTAGCCGTTGAGCCGCTGGGTCGCCACTCTCGATCCAGAGGATATTGATCAACGATGGCTTTCGCTCTGCGATATCGATACCCGGTCGTTTTCCGAGGGTCGCTTCGTCTGAGGTAACATCGAGGATGTCATCGATGATCTGAAAGGCGATGCCGAGAGCCTCCCCAAATTTCGACATCGATTCCTTTACCGAATCGGGAGATTCGGTGAGCGAGGCTCCACAGAACGCAGCCAACCTAAAGAGGGATGCAGTTTTGCGTGTGGCGATGGTGAGGCTTGATGCTGTTGTTTGCTCAGCCAGGGGGATCGCTATCTCTAGGGTCTCTCCCTCTACAAGTTCGATGCACGCCTGCTCCGTCGCCTCAATTATCTCCCTGTCGAGACGGGAGCAGAGCCCGAAGGCGCGTGTCAGGAGGAAGTCACCTGAGAGGAGGGTTCCAGGGAGTCCGTATCTGGCATACGCCGAAGGTTTGTGACGTCTGATAGGAGATTGATCGATGATGTCATCGTGCATCAACGTTGCCATGTGGATCAGTTCGATACCGGCAGCGATGTCGATGATGTCGTCGGTTATCTCCTGCGCGCCGAGTGCCTTCGAGCAAAGAAGCGCCAGGATCGGTCGAATCCTTTTTCCGCCGAGGCTGAGGAGGTACTCGGGGATCTCACGCATGATCGCGACATCGGAGGTGAAGGTGCTTCGAATACGCTCCTCGACCTTGGCTATCTCAGGAACGAGAGAGAGGGCGTGGGAGAACCGCTGCGTCGCAGATGCTTGAGAGTCTTTGAGAGCAGAGGGCATGGGTTCCTTTCGCGTTTAGAATGCGTTGCGGAGAGGCTATCACGGGTAGAGGTCGGGGGGCTACGTTGCTTAACCGAGGCTGTAGGGCACCCCGCTCGGGGTAGCCTCATCTGCTGTATGTAGGTAAATGACAGGGAAATTGTCTCCGACGGGATTCGAACCCGTGTTACCTGCGTGAAAGGCGGGTGTCCTAGGCCAGGCTAGACGACGGAGACATATATGAGCGAGACTAACCTTTCGGTGCCTGACAATGCCAGGGGGACTCTCTCTCTCAAGGGAGCCTAGAGTTACTTGAAGTATCGCTTGGGGTCAACCCTTGCCCGCAATAAACCAAGCTCTTGGAATCATTTATCTAAGATATGACCACTTTGCCCCTCGAACAACTGAGAACTCTAGCCGCTGAAGTGGGGCTTTCTGTGGTTTCGGTGACCTCGGCTGATGACCTTCAGGGGGCTCGGGAGCACCTTGAAGCCTGGCAGCGGGATGGGCTCGCCGCTGAAATGGAGTACATGAAACGCCCATCCGACCTCCTCATCAGCCCGAGGCGATTGCTCCCTGCAGCTCGCAGCATAGTTACTATAGCGGTGTTCTATGAACGTGTGCCGCGGTTGCCCCTTGAACGGGGGCACGGTCGTGTCGCTCGCTACGCGTGGGGGCGCGATTACCACAAGGTGTTACGGCGTAGGCTTGAACAGCTGGTTCGGGTTACCGAGCGGCACGTTGGTCGCTCTGTTGAGTGTCGTTTCTTTGCGGATTCGGTGCCGTTACTGGAGCGAGCGCTCGCACAAAGGTCAGGGCTCGGGTTTATCGGTAAGAACACCATGGCGATCATCCCCAAGGAGGGGAGCTTTTTCTTCCTTGGGGAGCTGCTCTGGGATGTAGAGATCGAACCTCAGGTTGGGGAGTCCTCGACCGCGGCGCATTGTGGCTCCTGTACGAGGTGTCTCTCGAATTGCCCAACGGGGGCGTTTGTGAATGAACGGGTGCTCGACGCCGGGCGATGTATCTCGTACCTGACGATAGAGAAGCGCAGCGCGTTGACGTACGCAGAGAGGGAGTGGCTCGGCGAGTGGCTCTTTGGATGCGATATCTGCCAAGAGGTGTGCCCATTTAACGTTGTGCCGCTCAAGAAACGTACCCACAACCACGCCCCCGAACTTGCTCGGGAGCGGGGTGTGGGGCCTTCTATCTCTCTTGAACGGGTGCTTCGGATGAGAAATGACTCGGAGTTTACGGCTTTTTTTCAGGGCACGCCGCTGATGCGAACCAAGCGGGTGGGGCTCGCTCGCAATGCTGCTATCGTTGCCGCAAACACGCAGACAGACGAGATCTTTCCACTGCTTCTCGATGTTGCCCAACATGACGCGGCACCGATCGTGCGACGCCACGCCCTGTGGGCTAGCGGTGTTATCGCCTCTCGAACTGGGGGAGGGGATGTCGTGCGAGTAAAGGGGATACTCGACAAGGCGGGGCTCGATTCCGACCCTGGTGTGCAAGAGGAGTGCGCCCTGATACGCACCCAGTTGCGCAATTTCGCCTGAGACCGCAAAATCTCTCACATGAAAACCAACAAACTCCTCTGCGCTCTTTCACTAGTAGCTTTAGTCTCTGGTTGTGCTCCAAGCATGGGGCTTCGTCTTACCGCTCCGGATGTCGTCAAGGAGGAGGGAGACAAGGCGGGCGTCGCGCCAGCGGCCCCGAATTCCAAGGTTAAGATGGGCTCGTTCCTTGATGGGCGTTCATCCGACACATTTGCTGTTATCGATGGTCGCGAGATCCGCTCAGATGGTGAGATAGGTGTGGCTGTGCAGACCGGCTTAGAGCGTCAACTGCGTGCCGCGGGTGTGCGTGTCGCCCTCATGAGAGCCCCCTCTATCGAGGGAGAAGTTATCGATTGGCGCGCCAAGGTCACACCGGATTTCCCCGCATCCACCGTAGTCGCCAACGCCAAGGTAAAGGTTACCGTGAGGGGCCCAGATTCAACGGTGCTCTATCGGGCAACGTACACTGGAGAAGCTAACATGACCCATCCGCTTCTCGGAGAGAAGGATGTTCAAGAAACCCTCGGCACAGCGATGGCGACCGCGTTGGAAGCCGCCACCAAGGACAATGGGTTCATGCAGCAGTTGATCGTGCGCTAATGATCGTGCGCTAACGATCCAACGCTAACATCTGGGTCTCTCACCCTATTTTCGCCAGAGGCGTGCGAGCCTCGTATGTAGTTGATTAGTCGTCTTTTGAGTCCTAGACTCCCTGTGTTTGCCGCGTATTTAGCAAGGTGGTGAGGGAGCGTATGGCGTCGAGCGCAAAGGGAGCGGAATCTTCAACCAAAGCGATTCGAGCCGCGATACTCGTGGCCGCGCTCGGATATTTTGTCGATGTCTACGACATAGTTCTGTTTACCATTATACGTGTGCCAAGTCTGAGAGAGCTCGGGCTGGAAGGTGAGCAACTCCTCGTTGAGGGTGTGTGGCTGCTGAATCTGCAGATGGGAGGCATGCTCCTCGGAGGGATCCTGTGGGGGATCTTGGGTGATAAGCTCGGGCGCATCCAGGTTCTTTTCGGCTCGATCCTGATGTATTCCGTGGCGAACCTAGCCAATGCCTTCGTCCATGACATTACCGCCTACTCGGTGTGTCGCTTTTTTGCTGGGCTAGGTCTCGCCGGAGAGATCGGCGCCGGTATAACGCTCGTCGCCGAGATGATGCCGCAGAAGAAGCGCGGATTGGCGACGACCCTGGTGGCTACGGTAGGGGTATCAGGCGCGGTATTCGCTGCGTTTCTAGGAGACCTCTTTAGTTGGAGGACAGCGTACATCGTTGGGGGGCTCGGTGGCTTTGCTCTGCTTGCCCTTCGAATCGGGGTTTACGAGTCGGGCATGTTTAACGCGGTTCGTGACGACAAAGAAATTGAGAAGGGAGACCTCAGCTTGCTCATGAGCGATGGAAGGTTGTGGCGTTACCTCTCTTGTGTCGGAGTAGGACTCCCGATGTTTTTCTTTGTGGGGCTCCTGGTAACGTTTGCGCCAGAAATTGGTAAGGCGATGTCCATGACGGGTGACCTCAAAGCCTCCCAGGCGGTTCTCTATTACGCCGCGGGCATGGTGCTCGGGGATGTTGCAAGTGGGCTTTTGAGCCAACTCCTACAGAGTCGAAGGAGGGTTCTTGGGCTCTTCCTCGCTTGTGCCGGTGTGGTTATGGCTCTGATGGTAACGGGCGAGGGGCACTCGCCCACGTACTACTACACTCTCACATTCCTGGGAGGCTTCAGCATCGGATATTGGGCGGTGCTGATAACCACCTCCGCCGAGCAGTTTGGCACAAACCTCCGTGCAACGGTCACATCGACAGTCCCGAATTTTATCAGGGGCACAACCGTGGTGGTGACCTTCCTCTTTGAGGGGTTAAAACCTTTTGTCGGAACGGTGGATGCTGTGCGAGTTGTGGGTGTGCTCTGCTTTGGGGGCGCCTTGCTGGGATGGCGTTCAATTCGAGAGACCTTTCACGCGGACCTTCATTATGTCGAGCGAAGGGGGATTGCTGATGGAATCCCCCTCGTTGAAGAGATTCCGCTTGTGGAAGAGAGGATGGTGGGGAATCTGTAGCTACCGCCGCGTCTCGTGGGCTGTCAGCTCTCGAGCGATCCGATCTAACATCGAGTCAAATATCAGAGGATCTTTCTCGCGGTACTTGGTGAGAATATCGAGCGCCTTCTGTAGCTCTCCACGCTCCTCATACCATGATGCAACTGCTCGATACCGGTCGGCGACGAGTGGTGGATCTACCTTTTCACGCTCGGCTTCCTCGTAGGCTGCGAGTGCAGCGTCAACGTTACCGCGGCTTAGTTCGATGTCCCCTATGCTGAGAAGGTAGAAGTAGGGGTTCTCCCACTCCGCGCGGTCGGTTGTTTCAAGCCGCTCTGCGATGTGCTGGCGATACGCCGCTATCGCCTCATCGTGTTTCCCCTCGCTCGTTAATCCCTCGGCTTGTGTTAGCTGCTCAGGACCGCTTGAGAAGCATCCGGCGCCGCAGAGGGCGACCGACACAGACACTGCAAAGATAGAGAGAGAACGAATAAGGGGTGAAGCCATAGACGATCATCTTGTAGCGCACGACGCTATGCGCGACTAGCACTAATCGTGCGCTCAAGTGATCGAAGGTAGTCTTTCGTGCCAAGGGTTGTGCCGGTTGGATCGGTGCGCCACCGTTTGTGAAACCATACCCACTGATCGGGATGAGCGCGGATGACCTCTTCGAGGTGGTGGTGGTACTGAGCAAGGATCCCGGCTGTGTCCTGGGAGGCATCGAGCTCTCGGGTGTGAATTTCAAAGGTGCGCCCCGTCACACGAACCATAAACGCGCTCACAAATCGCGCGTTGTATCGTTTGCCAAGATCAACCAGCGCCGAAGGGGTTTTAGCCGGGGTCCCAAAGAACGGCACAAAGAGGCTATCGACGCGGGTGTCCTGGTCGATCAGGGCTGCCATGACCCGCCGATCTTTGAAACAGCTCACGATGCGCTTTACGCCGCTCCTGTCTGAGCGCCAGATCGTCTCAATTCCGTAGGCGTCTCGCATGGCGCTCAGAGCTATCTGCACATGCTGATTACGAGCCTCTTTGCCTACCGTTGCAAGGGGTATGCCCCGCGCTATCGTATAGGCTGCGAGGAGATCCCAATTCCCTGTGTGCGCGGTGAGGGCGATGATCGGACGATCCTCTTTCGTCCACGAAACGATTGTGTCCCACTGAGGGCAGGAGATGTTGCGGAAGGGATCCCGCAGGTAGGGCTTCAAGTTGAGGCTCTCAAGCATCGATCGACCCACATTGGAAAAGATCTTTGGAACTACTTCAGATGGTGAAGCGTCCGGCAAAAAAGCCTGTAGCTGGAGTGAGGCGATCTTCGCTTCGCGCGTGGGGAAGCGACCGACGATCGAGCCAAGAATCGCGCCCAGACCGCTTCTCAAAGAGATCGGAAGGAGCCCAATGCCTTTGAGGGTCGCAAGGATCACGGTGGACCAGATGGATGAGACCACAGGAGCTTGCGCTGGAGCTTCGGTTGTTGATGTGGCTACAGAGGTGTCGACCATTCAGCGTCATCATCCTTTGATCGTTTGTCGCGAAGCCCTTGAAGGAGGAGGAAGTCCGAGAGCCGGTCGTGCACAAGGAGTCCGATGAACTCGCCGTTCTCTGTGACGATCAGAACCGGTGTGCCGGTCTCTTCAAGCATGGTGAATGCTGTTGAGAGGGGTGATTCAACGTCCACACTCGGAACCTCTTGCAGCGTGATCGATCCAAGATACTCATCTGGCTGAGTGGCGGCGTGCTCAAGGATATCGTCTCGGTGAATAATGCCGATGACCTTGTCACCGTGGAGCACGGGGTAGAGGGGTTGGAGGGAGGTGAGAGCTGTGCGTAGCGCTTTTGAAACCGTCGTCCCATGGGTGAAGGTTTCAAGACGCGCGCGAGGGATCATGGCGTCTCGCACGGTGAAGGCAACCGCGACGATCTTTGCTTCGGCCCGAACATATTCTTGCACCGCTCCAAAGAAGATGATGAAGGCGATGATGAGTAGCATCGGCTGTTCAAAAGCGAGCGCCGCGATCCCCATCGCGAGGCACAGTGCTTGACTGAGGCGAGCTGCAATACGCGTGGGGTTCTTTACATTGAGTAGCGCCAGCACGGCGCGAGCGACGCGTCCACCATCCATCGGGAGCGCCGGCATAAGATTAAAAACGGCGAGGGCGATGTTTGTGATAAAGAGCCGATCGACGAGAGTTAACTTTGAGATGTCCTGGCCAGAGATGTTTCCGATGTCGGTCCATGCGTAGAGCGCCGCGGCGATGATAAGATTTGAGAGGGGGCCCACGATAGAGATAAAGAGCTCTCCCTTTGGGGTCGGCTGGGCCATGATCGATGCGATCCCACCAAACGGATAGAGCGTGATCTCTTTTGTTTGGATCCCGAATCGCTTCGCCATGAGCGCATGCGAGAGCTCATGGATCAGGACACATGTGAATACTAATACAACGTATCCCGCTTCCCGCATCGGTGAGGGGGCCTCCGTTCCAAAGGCGAGCCACACAAGCAGTACGAGGAAGGTAACGTGAACCCGAATTGGGATTGAGGCGACCGTCCCCATCTCAAGGGACCACGACGAGCGTTTTGGATTCATACGGTTCTCCTACCAGGGGGGGAATGTACACGGAAATGATCGTAAAGTGTACATCCTCACGTTTCTAAAGCGTGTGGGCTCTGGAGGTGTGCGTCCACATACCGTAGCGGCGGCCTTAAGGGTTACAACACCCTGGCTTGGGACGGCGTTAGTGTCCTCCGTGAACGGGAGTCCTACCCCTAACAACCCAGAAGCTTAAGATGCGAATTTCGGGGTGAATTTGAGAAAAGGGGTTTTTGACCTGGTTGGAGTAAATGCTAGGATTTGCGGGCTTGCCCGTCGGGTGGATGTGTCTTTGAATGCATTGTTTAGGAGAGAAACGACAATCGTTTCTAGGGGTCTGTATGGTTCAAGAGAGGGTCGCAATTGTCGGGTTAGGCTACGTCGGGTTGCCGCTTGCGTTGGCGCTCGGGCGCGCTTTTAAAGACACGGTTGGACTCGACTCAAATTCCGACAAGATCAAGATGCTCATGGCCGGGCAGGACCCCACCTTTGAGGGGCTTGAAGGGGAGATCAAGGAATCGACCCTTACCTTCACATCCGATCCCACGCTCTTGCGGGAGTGCGATGTGATTATCGTGGCGGTGCCGACCCCGATCGATGAGAATCGGCAGCCCGACCTCGCTGCGCTTTCGCACGCGAGTATCGCTGTTGCTCGAAACCTGAAGCGGGGTGCCGTCGTCGTGTACGAATCAACCGTGTATCCCGGATTGACCGAGGAGGTTTGCGGCGCGATCCTTGAGCGTGAATCCGGGATGCGTCGGGGCGTTGATTTCTTCCTCGGCTACTCTCCCGAGCGAATCAATCCAGGAGACAAAGAGCACACTCTCGAGAGGATTGTGAAGGTCGTCGCAGGTGAAGATGAGGCGACCTTAGAGC
>JALRCK010000349.1 GCA_023262305.1 Deltaproteobacteria bacterium | reverse complement strand
CTTTCATGGTCACGGTGTTCGCGGACTCTCCGGCGGATAAGTGGTTGGTTCAAGGCTTTCTCGACCGCGACCTCAGGGGAACCCTTTTCGCTGTCAACGCTTTGGGGGGATCTGTGGTGGTGTCGGATCTTAAAGCAATGCACTCTCGAGAGACGCAGCGCGGCAACCTCGTGAAGTTTTTTAAGACGCTCGCCGAAGACTCGGGGCGCCTGATCCAGAATCTTAACTACTCCAGCGGCATGAGAGAGTCCCGGCATAACCTGCCCACCCAGTCCTGGCGTGACGCCTACGCCTATGCCGCGATGAGCGATGTAATCAGCGTATGCTGGGAGGCGCTTGTGGCGGAGAAGTCCTTTTCCGCTCTGCGGATCGCGAGTCAGTGTCGATGGCACACCAAACGTCTCAGTGAGGGAGTGTGGTCGGTATCGCTCCTTTCTCGAGGTAGAGATAGAGAGATGCTGCCCCACCTGATAAACTTCAAGGTCGCTCCTGAGGGAGTCACAGAGATAGCCTATAGCCACGGGCGGCGGAGTCCCTTTGGCTCGCTGCTTGGGCGCCGCGTCTGGGCGCGGGGCGGGGGAGTTATCGAGCTTGAATGTCTTGACGGTGTGGTTCGAGCGATAGCCCAGAGCGTATCAGGACGATCGGGAGAGAGTTTTCGAAGCGGTCTTCGACATATCTCTCCAGCGCTCGAGTGTTCATTGTTTCCGCTGGCGTCCCTTCGTGACGCCGATCCCGATCATAAGCGGCACAACGTCCTTGTTCGACTGTGGGACGCAATTAAGGGGATCTTTTGATTGCCGATTCCGCCCATTTCCAACTCAAAAAAATTTTGTGTAGAGACTCAGTTTCATTCACAGTGGTGGGGTTTCTTCCTTCTTTTGCCGTGGGGGCGGCGTTCGATGGGATTAGTTGTTGCTCGCTCAAAAATTTTCGCTTCTCGGTCAACCTTTGAGGAGAAGCGAGATCGAACTCTTATTACCGATTGCGCTCATGAGCTTGTAACCCTCTTGGGGGCTCTAGCCTCTGAAAAGGGTCGCGAGGATGAGAAGCGAGCCACGTTCCAGGCGCTCCTCGAGCGAAAGATAGATGTGGGCCCTGTAGCGCTGCAGTGTCTCTACAACCTCTCGACACTGGGGTCTGAGGCGCACCGAAAAGCGATCCAAACCATCATCGAGCGGGGATACACTCTGGATACTGACCACATTTACGCTGGCGCCATTCAATCCATCGTGAGGCTCCCCGATATCAACGCGGCCGATCTGAGGAGCGTCGCTGGCGCGCTGTTCGGATCGTCAGCTGAGCTTAGGGCGGCGGCACGTGCTGCTCTCCGGTCCCTCGATTCTCGGGTCGTGCGCCACATGATTGAGCTCAATAAGGGGAACATCGCGCAGGGCGCCCCCTTCTCTCAAGCTTTTACTGACGCCGCTCACATGATTGCCTGTGAAATAGAGGTCTTTGAGGCGACAGAGCTGCCAGGTCTTCAAGGAAAGCTAAAGTAGGGGACTCGTTAGGTAACAAATTCGGTTTGTTATTTGGACCCCGACGTCGAGGTCGGGCGGAAAAAATTCACTGGCTCCACGGCCTCTTTTCGGCTAAAAAGCCCCCTGGTTGTTCGCGACCTGAACCGTTGGGTCGTCCTTACTAAAACTTTATAGGTACTACGATGAAAAGATATTTGTCCGCTGTTACTCTCGCTCTTGCGGTGAGCGCATGCTCGAGCCCTAGCGTAACTCCAGTTGATGTTGTCACCGAGACAACCACGCCAAGAGGGCTAAATGTGATCCAAAGCTCATCTCGCGGCACGTTGCCAGGTGGCGGTCTTGTCGGCGAAGAGTCCGCAGTAGCTCAGATAACCGCGACGGTTGAGTCAGTTGATCTCAAGAAGCGTCTTGCAACTGTGAGAACGAAAGACGGCCGATTGGTTCCGTTGAAGGTTGGACCAGAGGTGAAGAACCTCAATCAGGTTAAGAAGGGCGATACCCTTGAGCTTGATTTCGTAGAGTCAGTTGAGTTCGAAGTTCGTAAGCCAACGCAAGAGGAGATTGAGCTCGCTGGTGTTGAGCTCGATGCCGGAGCGATCGCACAGAAAGGTGAGAAGCCGGGCGCTGCTGTTATCAGCGAGCGCATCGATATCCTCGTGGTAGAGAAGGTCAACACAAAGAAGGAGCTCGTAACCCTTCGAGGACCTCAGGGACCAGTGACCGTTAAGGCTAAGTACCCCGATAACCTTAAGGTCCTGAAGGCTGGTGATACCGTTGTAGTTCGAAGCTCAGAGCTTCTCGCTGCCCGTATTAAGCCGGTCGGATAAGGCTTGCCCGGAAGGGACGAAACGGCCGCTCCTCGCAAGGGGGGCGGCTTTTTTTATTGTCATGTGCGTGTCTTTTTGGGGCTAGGTGCTCAAACTTTCTAATGATTTGCTTGTGGAGCCGAGCTTTTGACTAGGGGATGAGGCTTGCTTACTATCCATGGATGATACAAACACCCCCCACCTCAACAACCTTCACCCTACGTCCCTTGGCTGCTCAACCCTCACGGGACCCTCAGGAAACGATTAGCCAGCTGATCGCTGGCAATCCCGCACTCGAGGAGATGATCACCGTAACGAATGGACAAAGATTCATAGCTGCACAGCCATTCGTTGAAAGTATCTCTCGATATGGCTTCTCCATGTTAAACGAAAGCGCCCTGGGCGCTGTAGCCAAGGTGACTGAAGCCCACCAGGGAAGAGTGGTATCGGTGTTTACAGGACGTGGATACGCAGAGGCACAGATGGTCGCTGCGGGCTTGGAGGTGATCGGCTTCGACAGGGAGGTCCCGAGCAAGAGATGGTTGTTGGACACCCACCAGGGACCACATGGGATCTCGTGGAAGCGTTTCGCTGATCGAGCTCTCTTTATGTCCTTTCCAGACGTCACCAAAGAGGGAACGAGTGTGCCCCGTGGGATTGTAGACCGATACCTCGCAGCCGGAGGTTCAACGGTGATCCTGATTGCCGAGGCCCATCCCACTGAGCATGCAATCAAGTGTGATCGAGCGCTCATCGAGCGCTTGCAGGAAGGTGAGTGTGTTGCTCGAATTGAGCTTCCGAAGTGGCCTGTCATTGAGGCGTTCATCGGTTATGGTCATGTGCATCATTCCTTTGAACCCGTGCTGACGGCGTACCGATTCACCAGGTAGGCATCAAAGAGATAGCAAAGTAAAAGTTGAGCAGAGAGGCAAATACGAAGAGCATTGTGCCCGCATGAATCTCACGCCGATACATCCCCGCCACCTCCCCATCGTTCTGGTCTCGCAGGTCGATGGGACACAGCTTGAATTACGGGAGTACCGAGGCGAGGTTCTTCTTTCCGTTGAGGGCCCTCGGGGTGCCGGAGCAACGGTGGTCCTCACTGCTGAGCAAGCTGCTCTGTTGGTTACTTTTAAAGAACCTGCAGGCATCGCATATTCGCCCGAGGAG
>JALRCK010000348.1 GCA_023262305.1 Deltaproteobacteria bacterium | reverse complement strand
TCCCCTCTCCCCCCTCGCACCGAACGATATCGCTCGCAGCATACGCACCCGATTTGAGAAGCGCAAAGGCGTAGGTTCGAGAATCATCGGCGCTGGGAATCACGGACACTATCTTTCCGATCGGCTTGGCATCGCTGCCAAGCACCTGAGCCTGAAGAGGGAGGGCGAGCACGCTGTTGAACACAATCCGCTCAACTCGGCGGGGCAGCTTTCCAATCGAATCACTGCGCTCCATCACCTCTTGCCCAACGTAACACCCCTTCTGAAACGAAACCGCCTCTCGAAGTCCAGCTTCAGTAAGAAGGACGTTCTCATTGACCTCACTCGGATACTGAACGAACCCACTCTTAAAGCGTGCGATGTCGTAGACCTCTTTCGTTAACGGCGCTCCAAGCTCGCTGATAAGCGCCTCTTTCACCTGAGAGATCGCTGGCGACACAATTAAGAGATCCCTTCCTTCAACACCGAGACGGGTGCGTGGCGAGGTCAGGCAAACGCCCTGCTCCGGCGCTATGCGGGGGGAGGCCCCGACGACATGCCCCACAAGAGCCTCCGAGGAACAATCAACTATCGAGACACGGTCAGCGACTATATACCGTCCCAGTGCAGCAAAGAGTGGCTGCCGTTCGCCACCGTCACAGGCAAGGTAGAATGTATCGTTGGCCTCAACATACACGGTGAAGAGCCCCTCAACGCGCCCCTGCGGCGTCAATGCGCCTGCGATGAGTGAGGAGCCCGCCTCGATGGTTCGAAGGTCTTGAGAGAGTCGATTATTGAGGTACCGACGGGCATCCTTGCCCGTCACTTTAAAAACTATCGGAGTGGGTTGAAGGTACCAACTCAAGCTCATCGAATGATATTCCCGATACGGGCGAAGCTGTCCCATGACCAAAACACGACAACGGCCTTGCCCTTGATTCGCCCCTCCTCAAGAAAGGGGACCGTCCAGAAGCGAGAGTCTTTTGATTCGTCCCTGTTGTCACCCAACAAAAGCACATGCCCAGCAGGAACTTGTTGAGGACCAAAATATCCATCAGGGCTTCCACCGTGCACCCACTGCGCGTACGGCTCCTTGAGTGGTTGTCCGTTAATGAAAACTTGTGCGGCCTTTACCTCTACGGTTTCTCCGGGGAGTCCGATGACGCGTTTGATAATATGTATGGCTGAATCATCCTCATCCGGAGTAGCAGGGTCATCCGGGCGAGTGAATACAACAACATCTCCACGAGATGGAGAGTTCCACGTCACCACCGGTGCCTTCACAAAAGGGAGCCGCAACCCGTACCAGAACTTTAAGACGAGGATATAGTCCCCGATCTGGAGCGTAGGCTTCATCGAGCCGGAAGGGATCTTAAAGGGTTCTACGATCTGAACGCGAATGAGAAAAGCGAGTCCGAGAATAACAACGAGTGTCTTTGTGAAAGCAACAGCCTCTCCCAAGAATCCTAAAGACTGTTTTTGCTCTGACATATCGTATCGACCCCGTTCCCGCTGTCACGCGAGGTTATCTCAAACGGTACGAGGATAGCCGTGCGAATGGGAGGGGGTCAATCAGAGAGGCGAGGAAATGGCATGAAAAAAGCCCTCATTACGGTTACGCAATGAGGGCTTTTCCTGTGTGCGATTGTGAGCCGCTGTTTAAGCGCTAAATCCTTGTCTCTTGCCGAACACCACAGTGCTGCAATCGACCTCAATTCGGGGCTCCTTGCTGGTAATCGTTGATACGAAGATACCCGGCTCAAACGCTCGCTCTTTAAGGAGCTCGATCTTCTCTGTCTCCGGAATCGACATATTCGCCGTAATCGAGAAGTTAATCTCAACCACAACATGTCCAGGAGAATCATCAAGAATCTTCGTGATCATTCCGTAGAGGGGATAGGTGTTCCCTATCTCAACATCGCCGAACTTCACTTCGCAACCAAACTTCTCAAACAGATTAGGATTCTTGTCTTGATTTTCCATCTTATAACCTCACAAAGAAGCACAACGTATACTCCCATATCAGGGGCTTTGGGGGTGGTGCTTCAGACAAACCAGAATTGACCACAACTAACTTAAAAAAGCTCGAAAAATCAGCTATATATCGCAACGCTTAGCGCCCCAGTCGCCATGCGTAAAGCACCTAGATCACTACGAAAAAATCTCATTTTTTGCCCCAAATTGGCGGTACATAGCCACTCCGGCAAAGGTCACAGCACAATCAGTTTGGTAGTCTACCGCCTGATCATACGCCACAACATCGACCTGGGTCCTCCACCCCAGCCGATTCAGGACATCAAGCACAAGATACATAGTTGGAAAACCACAGATACGGCGCGCATCCTGATCTTCAGCTATGTGATCGAAGAGCGCTCTGTGGTCTGCGCCCTCAATCGCGGAGAGATATCGTTGATCGCGATGGGAGATCTCCCGCATCCGTTCAGGAGAGAGAGCTCCCTCATCGCCAAACGATCGTCCGATGTGGGCCATATCAACACCTGCGAGGAACGCTACTTTTGAGCCTTGCGCGGTTCGCTTTTGAAGTAACTCTGCGAGCGCTCCGACAAAGGTCTCATACTCCTCCCACTCATTGGGATAACGCATCGCCTCAAGCATCGGGTGGTAGCTCCCAACAAGTATCGGCACCACCCGAGCTCCCGGCTGAACTGAAGAGAGGAACGGAAGCTGCAATTCAAGGGAGTGTTCTCGTCGATGGAGGTACTGATCAGCGAATGCGCGCTCAACACCAAAGCGGTTCGCCAGCTCCGTCACGAACTCTTGATCGCAGGGATGAATACCAAGGGGCGACTGAAAATCTTTGGCACAAAGGTGAAAGATTCGCCTGCTGTACTGATGAGCTGTGCCGATGAGGATATAGGTGTCAGCGCGCGATTCAGCGAGGCGTGGATAGATCGCGCCATAACACCTCCCGCCGCGTCTGTAGTCTATATGGGGAGCGACCAAGCATGCGATCTCCCTCTTGTTCGCCGGAATATCGAAGCTCTGCATATATCCTGAAACCATCTTCGCAAGCTCCTCGCGACTTGCCGGATACCCGCCTCCCGCCAAGGCAGGCGCTCGCACTGGCGCCGAGGAGAATGCATCCTTGGCGATCTTCTCAGCTGCGAAAAAGCGTGCGTTGGCCATGAAGAGGTGGTCGTCGAGGTGTTGGATGAGTTGATGAAGGATCTCTGGCGTGAGGCCCTGCGCAGTGAAGGAAGCAACGATCTCATCGCTCGTCTTCACACCATCAAGCTGAACGATAACCGGGGCAAAGTGCGGCATCAGCGCAAGCGGTGCCGCTGAGATCCCGATGGGACATTGAATAACGAGCGCTTCCTGTCCGCCGAGATTATGCATTCGGATGTCGAGGGGCCAACGAAGTTTGGGGCGAGTGAAAGTTGCGTCCATGCGGTTGAATGAATGGTACCTTATGATTCAGGGGATCGGCAAAGAGTTAAATAAGGGGCGAGGCGACGATGGTGAACCGACCTGCCCGTCACTTCC
>JALRCK010000347.1 GCA_023262305.1 Deltaproteobacteria bacterium | reverse complement strand
GGTGTGATTGTACCCCTGAGATGCTGGAGCGTGAGCGTAACGAGCAGATGGCGCGCAAGGAGTTGCCTGGGTATTCCGGCTATTGTCGCACGAGAAATGTACCAGCCGACAAACCTCACGTGGTTCGTTTCAAGATGCCGCAAAAACGCTCGGTGAGTTTTAACGACGCAATCCGCGGCAAGGTTCAGTGGGATTCGATTCCGCATCGGGACACGGTTCTCCTCAAGAGCGATGGGTTCCCGACCTATCACCTCGCGGTGGTGGTGGATGACCATGAGATGAAGATTACGCACGCTCTTCGTGGTATCGAGTGGCTCTCGTCGACACCGATTCATCTCCTTCTCTACGAAGCCTTCGGATGGGAGCCCCCCGTATTCGCGCATCTCCCGGTGGTGAACGGTCCAGATGGAAAGAAGCTCTCCAAGCGCAACAACGCAGCCAAGTCGAGCGACCTGCGTGAGCAAGGATATTTGGCTGAGGCTGTTCTCAATTTTGTGACGTTGATCGGATGGGCCCCGGGAGAGGGGAGCGATCAGGAGATCTTCACCAGAGAGGAGTTGATTGAGAAGTTCACCTTGGATGGAATTAACGAATCGAGCGGCGTGTTCGATCCGGTCAAGCTCGCGTGGATGAATGGTCTCTACATCCGGAAATTGCCCGTTGAGGAGTTCATCAAGCGAGCTAAGCCTTTCATGGAACGGGAAGGGGTGAATGTTCCTGACCACGAGTTCGCGGCCCTCGCTCCACACGTCCAGGAGCGTGTAAAGTTGTTGACTGAGGTGGGCTCAATGGTCGATTTCCTCATGGATAGACCCCTTGAGCGGCAGATGGATTCGATGTTCGGGAAAGGGGTAGATGCTGCCAAAGCGCGCGAGATCTTGACCGTCTCAATTGAGCGGCTCGGAGCGCTTGGGGAGTTTACAACTGAGGTGATTGACCAAACGTTACGCACAGTTGCTACCGATGTAGGTCTTAAGCCAGGCCCTGCCTTTGTGGCGCTGCGCATCGCTGTGACCGGCAAGACCGTGACCCCGCCACTTTTTGAGTCGTTTGCAGTCCTAGGGAAGGATAGGGTACTATCCCGCATCCGAGAAACTCTCGAGTTGTTACCGCAGTAAATAGAGGAAGTCTTATGAAAGCTAAAGATATGCGCAAGGGAACCGTCCTTGTATTGAAAGGCCAGCTCTACAGTGTGATGGATTTTAACCACCACACACCCGGCAACCTTCGCGCGATGGTTCAGTGTAAGTTGCGAAATCTTCAGAATGGCACACAGACTGAGCAGCGCTTTAGCTCCACTGAGGACCTCGAGACCGCTGATGTGTTTCAGCAGAAAGGAACCTTCCTCTACTCTGACAACAACGGGTATCACTTTATGAATGGAGAGACCTTTGAGGAGGTTGCTATCACGGAGGAGATGCTTGGAGACGGACGGTTCTATTTGAAAGAGGGGATGGAGGTTCAACTCTCCATGCACGAGGAGAATCCGATCGGCATTCAGCTCCCTATGACGGTGACCTTGACCGTTACTGATACAGAGCCCGGAATTAAGGGTGCTACAGCAACGAACTCTCCAAAGCCAGCTCGCACCGAGACCGGTTTGCAATTGACGGTTCCTCAGTTCATCAACGTGGGTGAAGAGATCATCGTTAAAACAGACACAGGCGAGTACCTGAGCCGAGCGTAACCGCGGAGCATAAAGCCATGAAACGACCGATGACCCCGCGTGGCTACGCCACGCTCCGAACAGAGCTGATGAAGCTCAAGGCGATGCGCCCAGAGATCGCGCGCATGATCGAGGTGGCGCGTGGACACGGTGACCTCTCGGAGAATGGCGACTACGACGCAGCCAAAGAGAAGTCCGGCATGACCGAGGCTAAGATTCGAGATATCGAGGCTCGGCTTGCAACCGCGGAGGTCATTGATCCCTTGAAGCTTGGAAAGCCCTCTCGGGTGGTTTTCGGCTCAAGCGTGAAGATCGAGGATGTTGAGAGTGGTGAGCAAAAGGTTCTGAGCATTTACGGCGCTGAAGAGTCTGATGTGTCGAAGGGGTGGATCTCGTATGAAACCCCACTCGGCAAATCGCTGATCGGCAAGGAGGAGGGGGATGTCGCTCGAGTGGCTCTTCCTGGCGGTGCGCGAGAGTACGAAGTTCTCGAAATTTTTGTGAGTTACGAATACAGCGAGAGCGTGGTTACCGAGGAATAGAGAGGGCATCTGGCTCGCTCTCTTCCGGCGCCCCACTCATGACGCGCCGTGTGCCAGCAAGGTTTCGGCAATTACTGGAGCCACGGAAATAAGCTCTCAAGCCCCTTATCCCCATATCGCCTTACTTATCGCAATGCCAATCCGCGTGTGCTAGCGTACGGGCGTGATTTCCCAAGAGAGCATCGAGCGCGTTAAATCATCAGCAAATATCGTCGAGGTCGTCTCCGAGACGGTCAAGCTTCGCCGTTCCGGGATGAATTACTCGGGGCTCTGCCCCTTTCACTCAGAGCGTTCTCCCTCTTTTCACGTTCGAGAGGCGACTAACAGCTACCATTGTTTCGGATGTGGGGCATCGGGAAATGTTATCTCGTACGTGATGGCGATGCGGGCGATGACCTTTCCGGATGCCGTTGAATACCTGGCGGGACGATACGGAATAGAGCTTAAGTTTGAGAACTCAAAGCGGCAGGGACCGACGATCGACCGAGAGAAGCTCTTCGAGGTATGTCGTATTGCGCACATCTACTTCCGGAAATCTCTCATGCAAGTGAAAGGTGGTGAGGGTGAGTTCAAAAAAGTTGGTGAGTACCTGAAGAAGCGACTTTTGACTGCTGATGCGATCAACGAATTTGGGATCGGGTACAGCCCCAATCAGCGAGGACAGCTCATCGAGGTGCTCAAACAGAGCGGTGTCGATCAAGAGACGATGGTGCAGTCGGGGCTCGTGCGTCGCAGTGCTGGGGGAGAACTCTACGAGCTCTTCCGAGGGCGCCTGATCTTTCCGATCTTCATCGATGGGAAGCGTATCGCGGGATTCGGCGGGCGAATGATTCCTGGTGTGCAAGAGCCCGCGTATGAGGCGCAGTCGCCAAAGTATGTAAACTCCCCAGAAACCCCGATATATCAGAAGAGCCGCACGATATTTGGTCTCCCTCAAGCGATGACCTCGATTCGCGATCTCAAAGAGGTCTACATCGTTGAGGGGTACATGGATGTGATCGGACTCTCCATGCGCGGTGTGCACAATGTGGTTGCATGTTGTGGAACTGCAATGACCGAGGCGCATGTGAAACGCCTAGCGGGTGTATGCAATCGGATCCACCTTCTCTTTGATGGTGATGGCGCAGGTCGGAATGCGGCGGCGAAATCATTCACCGTCGCGCGCAACGCTGAAGTTGATATCGCGGCGTGTTTCCTCCCTGATAACTTAGACCCGGATGATTTCGCCCAGCAGCACGGCAATCAGACGGCCGAGGCGCTCAAGGCTCTTCCTAAGGCT